>JAURLC010000053.1 GCA_030831415.1 Bacillota bacterium
AAGGATCGCTCATTGGTTTAGAAGGACGTTTACAACAACGTAACTATGAAACCAAAGATGGACGCAAAGGCTCTGCCTTAGACGTTCTCTGTGATTCCATTCAATTCCTAGAATCTAAAGGTAGTAATACCTCCGAATCAACTGATAGTCCCGCCTCAGCCTATGCCTCACAAGCCGATGATCAAAGTAAAAACTTAGACACCATCGATATCGTCGATGATGATCTTCCATTCTAGAAAGGAACTTAACTTATGGCATTTAAAAAAATGCGTCCACGCAAAAAAGTTTGCTACTTCACCACGAACAATGTGAAGTTTATTGATTTCAAAGATGTGGAACTCTTAAAGCGCTTTATTACCCCTAGTGGTAAAATCGCTCCACGTCGTGTTACTGGAACGAATGCACGTTACCAACGTGAACTTTCCGTAGCGATCAAAAACGCACGCTTCATGGCCTTACTCCCATATGTGATTGACTAAACACACTCACAACTTAAAGAAAAGACCTTGATCTCACAAGGTCTTTTTTTTGTAAATAAACTATATTAAGGGTTGATATATCGTCAAATAAGAATTACTAGCACGCTTCCAATTATTATTTTCTTTATAGGCTTTCAACCTTAATTTAGTGAGGTTGGCTTTGTTGTTGTAGACGTCTATCGCTTGATTTATTGCCCAACCTAAGGAATCACCTGAGTAATGGTGAAAGGAAATACCGGTTGCCTCCTCTTTATAATGGGTATACCCTTTTACCGTGTCTATTAGGCCCCCGGTTTCTCGAACAATTGGTAGCGTGCCATATCGCAACGCGATCATTTGAGCAATTCCACAGGGTTCAAATAACGAAGGCATGAGAAAGAAATCACTACTGGCATATATTTGATGGGCAAGTGGGTTGTTATACCCTTGGATGAATTTTACTGAACTGGGATATTTAAACGCGAATTCACGAAGACGTTGTTCAAGTTCTGCTTCACCTGATCCTAAAAAAACAAACTTAGCCCCCACGTTCACAAAATGATCGATATTATCCAAAATAAGACCAATGCCTTTTTGAAAGGTGAGGCGACTAACAAGCCCAAATAAGGGGAGATCGGGATGGTCTAAACCAAGTTGTTGGAATAACGCTTCTTTATTTTTTTGTTTATCTTCTGCGAGGGTTTTTTCGTGGATGGGGTAGGTAAGATGGGGGTCAGAAATGGGATTCCATTCATCGGTATCAATTCCATTTAAGATGCCTGTAAGTTTGTGTTGTAGAGGAAGAAGAACTTCATGTAATCCAAAACTACCTTCTGGAGTTAAGAGTTCTTTTGCGTGCGTCGGTGACACGGTGGTGATGTGATCGGCATACACAATCGCTGCCTTTAATGTAGAAGCTTGATTATGAAACCGTAATGCCCCTTCCTCATACAGAGACATCGGTAAGTTATAAAAGTCTTCCACGAGGGGAGGAGGGAAATCTCCGAGGAAAGCAGGACTATGAATCGTTAAAACAAACTTTATGGTTTTATAAAAGTCATTGTGGCCATCGATTGTTTGAATGACCACCGGTAACATCCCTGCTGGCCAATCGTGGATATGAATAATATCAGGTTGAAATCCTACCACAGGAAGCATCCAATGCACCGCGTGGACAAAAGCAGCCCATCGTTCATGTTCATCGTAATATCCGTAAATATTCGGACGGTCAAAGTAATATTGTAAATCAACCCAATAATACGTGATGCCATCCAACGTTGAGGTATAAAGTTGAGCGGTATGATGTCTCCACGATAAATGAATGGATATGTCTCCCACGAGTTTCATAGACTTATGATGGTTTGCTTTCACCGAAGCATAATATGGCAACACAATGGCAACGTTTTCGCCTTGATGAACGAGTGCTTTACTTAAACTATAGACGACATCTCCTAAGCCCCCGACTTTGACGTACGGATTGGCTTCCGCCCCGACCATCAAAATGTTCATTATAATTTTTCGCCTTGTTTAATGTAAATCGGTGTCTCTTTGCCGATTAATGCTTTGGTTCGTTCGACGCGAACATGTTTATCTAAAATCGCATGTCGTATGGTAATATCCTTACCCACATGACTGTTACTGAAAAGAATCGCATTTTCTACATGGGCTCCCGCTTCAACAACGACATTGCGGGAAATAATCGAGTTAATGACGGTTCCATGAATGACTGCTCCATTGGCAATCATACTATTGTTGATGACCGCCTTTTCTCCGATGAACGCAGGAGGGGTGTTATTGGAGATGGTATAAATCGGCCAATCTTCATTAAACACTTTGCGACGGAAAGGATAATCTAAAAACTCCATTGATTGATCAAAGTAAGATTCTAAACTTTCAAAGCAGCGAACATAGCCTTTATACGCAAAGGTAGCAAAGGTTTCTTCTTCTTGGGATAAGAAATATCGAATGAGTTCTTTAATGCCATACGTCGCCGATATTTGTGGGCCTCGTTCAAACATGGTTTCTAAAAAATCCCTGGAGATAACATACGTATCTAAACTCACATCCCCTTCGTTTTGGTTGCGTTGATTTTGTACCATATGCGTCAGGCGACCATCTTTAGTGGCGATCATATCGGCGTACAACGCAGATTGCTTACAGTTTTTCATTTTGGTGTAAACAAGCGTTAGTTTTTCTTTGTTTTCTAGATGATGTTGAATGACGGGTCGAAAATCCATCGTATAAAGCATATCTGCTGGCGCGATGACAATGACATCGGGTTTATGATCGAGTAATAACCAATCATTCGCACGAAGGTTGTTGAGGTCGTGATTGTATAAAGGATTGTGGGCTTGTTTGTCGTTGAATAACACGACTTCAAACCCCAGTTTGGTGTTGTTATTAAAGACATTGGATGTACCCAAGTGTTTGGTAATCGACCGCGGATTGGTTTCCACTATAATCCCTATTTTATCGATGCCTGAATTCGAGAAATTAGATAACGTAAAATCCATTAGTGCATAACGTCCCAAAAAACTCGTGGAACCTAACGGACGATTTTCGGTAAGAGGTCCTAGCTGTCTACTACCATGAAGGTTGCAAAAGCCCATAATTTTCGCCATGGTTATGCACTCACCAACACGATGTTGGTGCCTCCTTTAACCGACGTTTCAACTTTGACATTGGGGGCAACAATGGCTCGAGTTACCGTGACACCGGATTTCACGATACTTCCTGGCATTAACACGGAATCGATGACGTTTGCTCCTTCTTCAACAATGACATCATTAAAGATGACACTGTGCGTGACGGAACCCAAAATAACCGCGCCTTGATTAATGAGCGCTTGTTTCACAACTGCCTTTTCACCGTGATATTGCGGTAAG
>JAURLC010000054.1 GCA_030831415.1 Bacillota bacterium
AAATACGACTTTGATCATACCCGTAACGTCGGGATCATGGCGCAGATTGACGCGGGTAAAACTACGACGACGGAACGTATTCTGTATTACAGCGGTCGTAGTCACAAAATCGGAGAAGTTCACGATGGTGGGGCGACGATGGACTGGATGGTTCAAGAACAAGAACGCGGGATTACGATTACCTCCGCTGCTACCACAGCTTTCTGGAGAGATTACCGTATTAACGTCATCGACACTCCTGGGCACGTTGACTTCACCGTTGAAGTCGAACGTTCCTTACGTGTTTTAGATGGTGCTGTTACCGTCTTAGATGGTAAAAATGGTGTTGAACCACAAACTGAAACCGTTTGGCGACAAGGAACCAAATATCGTGTTCCTCGCATTGTTTTTGCAAATAAAATGGATGCCATTGGGGCTGATTTCGATATGTGTATCGAAACACTCCACTCTCGTTTAGCCGCCAATGCGGAAGCGATTCAATATCCAATTGGGATTGAATCCAATTTCAAAGGCATTATTGATGTCATTAAACAAGTTGCTTACACCTACTCAGATAATCGTGATGAAGCACCGATTCCTGGGCCGATTCCAGAAGAACTTCAAGACAAAGCTGCTCAACTCAAACAACGTTTACTAGAAGCGATTGCTGCCTTTGATGATGATTTCATGATCAAAGTGTTAGAAGGTCAACCCGTTAGTGAAGAAGAAATTAAAACCGTCATCCGTAAAGGCGTTCTACGTGGTGAATTCTTTCCAGTGTTGTGTGGATCTGCTTATAAAAATAAAGGTGTCCAACTTCTCTTAGATGCGGTTATCGACTTTTTACCAAGTCCAATCGATATCGAACACGCTGAAGGAACCTTAAATGATGGAACGAAAGAAGAAGTTATTCCTGATGATTCTAAACCTGTTGCAGCGTTAGCTTTTAAAATTGCAACTGATCCATTTATCGGTCGTCTTGCCTATGTTCGTGTGTATACGGGGACGTTAAAATCGGGCTCGTATTTAATCAATACTACTAAAGGCATAAAAGAACGCATTGGTCGTGTCGTCTTGATGCACGCCAATCACCGTGAAGAAGTCGATGAACTCCACGCAGGTGATATCGGTGCGGTTGTCGGACTTAAGAGCACAACCACAGGGGATACCCTATGTGATGAAAAGCATGAAATTTTATTAGAAAAAATGGAATTCCCTGCTCCGGTTATTGAACAAGCCGTTGAACCGAAGACGAAAGCAGACCAAGAAAAGATGTCGGTGTCCCTTATGAAACTCGCGGAAGAAGATCCTACTTTCCGTGTTTCTACTAATTCAGAAACGGGCCAAACGATTATCGCTGGGGTTGGTGAACTTCACCTAGATATTATCGTCGACCGCTTACGTCGTGAATTTGGCGTCAACGTCAATGTCGGTGCTCCACAAGTTGGATATCGTGAAACGATTAAAGGCCAAGCTGAATGTGAAGGAAAATATATCAAACAATCCGGGGGTCGTGGTCAATATGGTCACGTCTGGATTAAGTTTGAACCCAATCCGGGAAAAGGATTTGAATTCGTCGATGCGGTTGTCGGCGGGTCGGTTCCTCGTGAATACATCAAACCAACCATGGAAGGGCTTAAAGATGCCCTTGAACGTGGTGTTGTCGCAGGTTACCCCGTCATCGATGTCAAAGCCACGTTATTTGATGGCTCCTCTCACGATGTTGACTCCTCAGAAGGCGCCTACCGTATCGCAGCAAGTATGGCGTTACGTGAAGCCGCAAAAAAATGTGCTCCAGTTATTTTAGAACCGATCATGAAAATTGAAGTCACAGTCCCTGAACAATATTACGGGGATGTCGTGGGTGATATCGCTCGACGTCGTGGACAAATGACTGGGGATTCCCAACGTGGAAACGCCAAAGTTGTTGAAGCGGATGTTCCATTAGCGGAAATGTTTGGTTACGTCACCGATTTACGTTCGTTTACACAAGGTCGTGGTAACTATTCGATGCAATTCTCGCATTATGGTGAAACACCTCGTTTCGTAGCGGATGAAATCATCAAAAAAGCAGGCGTAAAAGCCGACTCGTAAGTAGTGAATAATCGTTGATTTTCATTTACACTTACGATAATATATGATAGTTAAACCATAAAAGGTAAAACATAAAAGGAGAAAATTTATGGCAAAAGAAAAGTTTGATCGTAGTAAAGTACACGTTAATATCGGTACGATTGGTCACGTCGACCACGGTAAGACTACGCTTACCGCTGCTATTACCACCGTCTTAGCAAAGTCGGGTGGTGCACAAGCACGCAAATATGACGAAATCGATGCAGCCCCAGAAGAAAAAGCTCGTGGGATCACGATTAACACGTCGCATATTGAATATTCCACAGCGAATCGCCACTATGCTCACGTTGACTGCCCAGGACACGCTGACTATGTTAAAAACATGATCACCGGTGCTGCGCAAATGGATGGTGCTATCTTAGTCGTTGCTGCTAACGACGGTGTTATGGCCCAAACCAAAGAACATATCCTACTTGCTCGTCAAGTTGGTGTCCCCTTCGTCGTTGTCTTCTTAAATAAAGTCGACCTCGTCGATGATGCTGAACTCATTGATCTCGTTGAAATGGACGTCCGTGATACGTTAAGCAAATATGGTTTCCCAGGAGATGACTTACCAGTTATCCGTGGATCCGCTGTCAAAGCACTTAACGGTGATGCCGCTGAACAAGAAAATATTTTAAAACTCATGGCTGCTGTGGATAGCTATGTTCCAAACCCAACCCGTGAAACCGATAAACCTGTACTTATCCCAGTCGAAGACGTCCTCACCATTACGGGTCGTGGTACCGTCGTTACGGGTCGTGTCGAACGTGGTACATTAAAACTCAACGACGAAATTGAAATCGTTGGGATTCGTGATACGCAAAAATCAGTTGTTACCGGGATCGAAATGTTCCGTAAACTTCTTGATGAAGCACAAGCTGGTGACAACGTTGGGGTTCTTCTCCGTGGTGTCGTCCGTGAACAAGTTGAACGTGGTCAAGTATTAGCCAAACCTGGTTCGGTTACGCCTCACACCAAGTTCTCTGCGACTGCCTATATCTTAACCAAAGAAGAAGGTGGCCGTCATACTTCATTCTTATCGAACTACCGTCCTCAATTCTACTTCCGTACAACGGACATCACCGGAGTCATTGAATTACCTGCGGATGTGAAGATGGTTATGCCTGGCGATAACGTCACGTTTAATGTCGAACTTATTCACCCAGTTGCGATTGAAAAGGGAACCAAGTTCTCCATTCGTGAAGGTGGTCGTACCGTTGGTGCGGGAACCGTTAACGAAATCGTTAAATAAGCAACTCTATTAGCAAACCAAAAAGACCGAGGAATCGGTCTTTTTTTTTATTGATTAATGGTGACAAAATCGGGATAATAAAACTATGGAACAAAATCAATTCGCCGTGAATGGCAACTTACTTAAACGATCAGGTGCAGCGATTCTCGATTTTATCGTTTTTACGCTTGCAAGTTTATTTCTTATCTCTAGTGCGATTGGCCCATTTTATGATAATCAATACAACACCTCTCAACTTTCAGAGCAATTTACGTCGTTTCAACTTGCGAGTTATTTGTATGATGAAGATGAAACGACCAATCAAGTATTATTTGTATCGAATGGTGACATCCCTGATGCGATTTATAACTATTATTCAGAATTTAAAAATGGCAAAGTTTATTTAGAAGAAACCGATCCCTTTGTCTTTTCCAATTCATGGTATAACGAAACCATTTTAAAGATTAACGATGAAGGTACTTTTTTTGAACTTGACCAAGCGGATACAACCTTACGTGCGATCGAACGAAATGACTTGAGTGAAGATGAACAAGCCTTACTCTTAAATTTTTATACGAATGCATTTAATGATGCGCTTGCAGATTTAGCCCAATATGAACCGTATGTTTCCTTAGCCCAGCAGATTAACCAATTCTTTATTGAAATTTTAGCCATTGCTGCCTCGATAAGTGTTTTGCTCTTTTATTTCCTCATTCCACTATTACTGAAAGAAGGACGAACGCTTGGGAAACTTGCGTTAGGGTTAAGTGTCGTCAATAAAGATGGATATCATGTTGCTTGGTGGCAACATCTCCTCCGCTTCATAGGATTAACCATTACGTTTGTCTTAGCAATTTACACGATTTTAGGATCGATTCTTGTTTCGTATACTTTCATGATTTTTACTAAAAATTATCGTTCTTTACACGATTTCCTCGCGATGACCCGCGTCATCGATCGCAAGCAATCGCTCATCTTTACCAAGGAAGCTCAACTCTTAGATTACAAAGCAAGTTTGGATAACACTGCACTTGAATAAATATTCTGCTTCGGTTGGTTTGAGTTTTCTTGTTTAATGATAAAATGAAATGTTGCCCTCGAGCAACATTCTTGGAGGAAACCCGATGGAAGTTCTTTTAAAAAAATTGACGAAAATCTTTACATCAAAAAAAGCCGAACCCGTTTATGCGGTTAAGGAAATGGATTTAACCATTCCTTCAGGAAAACTCGTAGGTTTACTGGGTCCTTCTGGCTGTGGAAAATCAACCACCCTTTATATGATTGCAGGGTTACATCGCCCCAATGAAGGACGTATCTTTTTTGGTGAAAGTGATGTCACCGATATTCCTCCTGAAAATCGTGGCATTGGTTTAGTGTTTCAAAACTATGCTTTATATCCTCATTTTTCGGTCCGACAAAACATTATGTTTCCATTAGAAAATGTCAAAGACTACGAAGATCCCAAAACCGGTGAACGTCGTCGTTATACCAAAGCGGAAATGGAAGCGATTGTGTTTAAAACTGCAAAGTTAGTCGATATTGAAATGTTGCTTGAGCGTAAACCAAAACAACTTTCTGGAGGTCAACAACAACGGGTGGCGATTGCACGTGCGCTTGCTAAATCTCCTCGCGTGTTACTCCTTGATGAGCCTTTATCCAATCTTGATGCACGCTTACGATTACAAACGCGAGAAGAAATTAAACGCATACAACGCGAAACTGGTGTGACAACGATCTTTGTTACCCATGATCAAGAAGAAGCAATGTCGATTTCGGATTTCATTGTTGTAATGGACCATGGTGTCGTTCAACAAGTCGATGAACCGCAAAAAGTATATGATAATCCGATCAATTTATTTGTCGCTAAATTTTTAGGATCTCCTGCGATTAATATTGTGGATGGAGAAATTAAAAAAGGTGTTCTTTATTTACAAGGTAAGAAGTTCGATAAAGGATACGAACAAGACGGTCTAGTTAAAGTTGGTATTCGTCCAGAACACTTTACCATTGATGCGAAGCTTTCTTATCAAATGGATGTTTCCGTTAATTTTGTCGAACATATTGGCCGAGACATTTCCTTTGTAGGAAAAATGAAAGATTCTACCAATAATTTACGGATCATTGTATCCAATGAACTTCGAGACTATGCGAAAGAAGAAACTGTTGCATTCGGCATTAAACGATTTTTTGTCTTTGATGCGTCTACCGGTGCGAGGTTGAAATAATGTTAGAACATAAGCGTGA
The DNA here is from genome assembly GCA_030831415.1 of Bacillota bacterium. Lineage (GTDB taxonomy): Bacteria > Bacillota_I > Bacilli_A > RFN20 > CAG-826 > UBA970. The sequence continues at coordinate 5,570 of JAURLC010000054.1, forward strand.
TGGTTGGAAAGCAACAGTTGCCTTACTTCCTGCCTTTTTGCTTTTAACTATTTTTATTTTATTCCCAATATTAAATACGGTTTTGCTTTCCTTTATGGCAAACTTTGCATGGTCCCCTGGTGCAGGCTTGTGGCTATTTGGCAATACGTTTGATTTATTTCCATCGTTAGGGAATTACGTTGCGGTTTTGTCTGACCCTGTGTTTTTGGATGCATTATGGAATACGATATTGCTCGTGATTATCTCAGTTCCCTTATCCATTATTGTGAGTTTACTCATTGCCGTTGCACTTTATAACATTAAATTTTTAAAAAGCTTTTATCAAACCATTTTCTTTTTACCTTACGTTACCAATGGAATTGCGCTTGGGATGGTGTTTAATGTTATTTTCTCTAAATATGACACCGGACTCATGAATCAATTTTTGATTACCCTTGGCCTAATTTCTGCAGATAATCCCATTAATTGGGTAGGAGCCGATGGGGCAACAAAACTTGCCATGGCCGTTGTGTTAATTGTGTATTTC
>JAURLC010000055.1 GCA_030831415.1 Bacillota bacterium
AAGATCAAGGGACAAAGAACAAAGTGAACCGAAACGATTTTAAACACACTTCAATGCGATTGAAGGAAGCTTTGAACTAAATATTACGGAGCGCAACACGCACCAACTGATCCACAGGAACTTTATCAACAAGGTCTTCTCCAGCGCACGTTTTACACAAAAAGCCACCTTCTTGAATACTTAATGTATAAATATATTTTTTATTGTGACAACGAACACAAGCATCTAAGGTTAGTGGAATTCCATTTCGTTCCACTAAAAATCGATAATATTCATTTAAGGCAACTAGAGGTTGATGGCCCATGGTTTGCACCGCTTGGTGAAAGGAAGGAAAATATAGACTTGCTTCTTCCTCTTGGACATATTTAATGGTTAATTCAAGTAAAACCTCAAACCCTAATAATGATTGAATGGAGGTTAGCGACCCTAATGGATGATGAAGTAATGTAACGTCGGAAAAAGTCATTCTACCGCGTTTTTCTTGAAAGTAAAACGTGGAATAAGCACCGCGACTTAATGCGGCAACCGCAGCAGAGTGTTTGGGTTGAGCGTTAGGAATAAAAATGGTTTGCTTTCCGTTTGGAGTTAAAACAAGCAACGCAGCTTGTCGTTCTTTATACGGGGATACTTGAAGAATATAACCCGTAGTCGATGATTTCAAAGCAAACCAAATTCCTTTAATCGATCAATCGAATCACGCCAATTTTTTTCTACTCGAACAAATAGTTCCAAGGAAATATCTAAATGTAAGTGACGTTTAACGTCTTTGGCTGTCGCTAAGCGAATTGAACGAATTCGTTTTCCACCCTCACCTATCAAAATACCTTTTTGGGAATCTTTTTCGACAATGATAGAGGCATAAATCGTTCGTGTATCTCCATCTTGTTCTAATTGATCAATTGTAACGGCAACACTATGGGGAATTTCTTCATAGGTATAATGTAATACTTTTTCGCGAATAAATTCTGTTAATCGAAATGCTTCATTGACGTTGGTTTTTGTATCGACAGGGAAAAAAAGTGGTCCTTCGGAGAGAAAAGGCTTAATCGAGGCAATAAGTTCAGGAACGAGTGCACCTTTTAAAGCAGATAGTTCCACAAAGGTTGCATTCGGTAACATCGATGCATAATATCCTTTCATCCGTTGGATTTGATCTATTTTTACTAAATCAATTTTGTTGAACGCAATGAGCAAGTTTTTTTCCGTTTTTAGTCGATCTAAAATGTAAGCATCCCCTTTTCCAATAGGAACAGAGCTATCGACTAGTAAAATCACAACATCCACCCCTTCAATAGAACCAAAAGCATGGGCGTTCATTCGTTCACCTAATCGAGCTTTGGGTTTATGAATGCCAGGGGTATCAACAAAGACAATCTGAGTTTCTTCATCGTGGTAAATCCCTTGAATAGCGTGACGTGTCGTTTGAGATTTATCAGAAACGATGGAAACTTTTTCTCCAACCAAACGATTCAGTAGGGTAGATTTCCCAGCGTTTGGACGACCAACAATGGTTACAAATCCTGTTTTCATCATTATTTGGGTAACGCACTGCCATCAAAGGCATAAGGTAATAACGTTTCAACTGTCATTGCTTTGGTCTGTAACGATTCAGAGAGTAAATAAACAGGGGTTTGAGAATCCAAAAGTTCCTTCATCACTTGACGACAAGCTCCACAAGGAGAAATCGGGTCATGGGTGTGACCAAAAACGGCCATAGCAATCATATCTTTGGAACGGTACCCTTCTAAATGAGCTCGGAATAATGCATTACGTTCAGCACAAACCGTTAGACCAAAGGATGAATTTTCAATATTAGCTCCTTGAATTATCGTGCCATTTTTCATTAAAATAGCGGCACCCACCGGAAAACGGGAATACGGTGTATATCCTAATGCTGCGGCTTCTTTGGCGGCTTGGAAGAGGGCATCCTGTTTCATACGTTGACTCGCTTTCCTAGTATTTTGTCCTGTAAGGCTATCATATTGGCTTCGTCTTCGGGTGTTTGGTGATCGAAACCTACACAATGTAACACGCCATGGACGAATAAAAAAGAAAATTCACGTAATTCGCTATGGCCAAGCGCTTTTGCTTGTTGGATGGCTTTTTGATAACTAATGATAAGTTGACCTAAAGGAATCGGTACGTTTCCATTCGCTTTGGGAAGGTGGTCAAATTGAGAAAAACTTAATACATCAGTCGCTATGTCTTTTTGTCGATATTGCCGATTGTATTGTCGTATGGTTGCATTCGTTGTAACCCATACATCAAGATGAGATGTTGGTGGTAATGCTAATAATTTGATCATCGTTGAAAACAACGATTCATAATGTTTTTCAAGTTGATAAGAACGTAAAGAGGAGGGTTGTTGTAGTGTTAAGGTCACACCCTTATTTTACCACACCTATTTGCAATTAAGAAAGGTATCCAATAATGAATAAAATTGTTTTTTTTCATTTTTTTGTACTCGTAGATGACGCAACCAAGCGAGTAAACTTAGAAAGATTGAAACGCCGGAAATCCAATGACTAAAATGCGAATAAGGAAATAACCATCCATACATCGTCAACGTAATTAAAATGGTACAAAGTAAACTAACCATATAGAAACTTTCAAGTAACATCACGTAGAAACTTTGCTTCCGCAAGGAAAAAAACGCAGAAGCTTGTAACGGATACGTTAAGGATGTTTCTAACTTCTCCAACTTTCTTTTTCGATGGTTTAAATAGTTTTGGACAAGTGGATCAATGGTTTTAAAAATAAAGGCAAGACCACCATACATTGCAAGGAGAATCCACGAAATAGAACCCATGTATAACACGATAAGGGATGAAGATAAGATTAATAGATAGTTGCGCAACTGTCGTAAGGTTGCAAGACGTGAA
>JAURLC010000056.1 GCA_030831415.1 Bacillota bacterium
CTTGATGTAGAACGCTTTACTTTAGATGAAGGATTATCGCATGCAGTTAAAGAAGTCTTTATTAAACTTTATCGTGAAGGCCTTATTTATCAAGGTGAACGGATCATCAATTGGGATCCTGACCAACAAACTGCTCTTTCTAACATTGAAGTTATTCATAAAGAAATTGAAGGAAAATTTTATTATTTTGATTATGTATTAGAGGATGGTAATACACACTTAACTGTCGCCACAACTCGCCCCGAAACTATGTTTGGAGACGTATGTTTGGTCGTTCATCCCGATGATGAACGCTATCAGCATTTGATTGGAAAAAATGTTATCAATCCAGCGAATCAGCAACTTATTCCCATCTTAGCAGATAGTTATGTTGATCCAACTTTTGGAACTGGTGTCATGAAATGTACACCTGCCCATGATGCCAACGATTTTGCGATAAGTGAACGCCTGCACTTAGCACGACCTTTATGCATCAATAAAGATGGAACGATGAATGAGTTAGCTGGTTCTTTTCAAGGTTTAAATCGCTTTGAATGTCGCAAGCAACTAGTGATTGCAATTGAAAAAAGTGGAAAACTTATTAAAATTGAACCTATTGTTCATGCCGTAGGTCATTCCGAACGAAGTGATGCGATTGTTGAACCATATTTATCCAAACAATGGTTTGTGAAAATGAAACCACTTGCCCAACGTGTCCTGGATTTACAAGCGAGTGAACAAAAAATTCGATTTTTTCCCGATCGATTTGAATCGACCTTACAACAATGGATGGAAAAAGTTGAAGATTGGTGTATTTCACGTCAGCTTTGGTGGGGCCACCAAATTCCTGCTTGGTATCATAAAGAAACAGGGGAAGTGTACGTCGGAGTGGAACCTCCGAAAAATCATCAAGAGTATGTTCAAGAAGCAGATGTGTTAGATACATGGTTTTCTTCCGCATTATGGCCTTTTTCTACCTTAGGTTGGCCCGATCAATCCCATTTACTTCAAGCGTATTTCCCAACATCTACGATGGTAACGGGTTATGACATCATTTTCTTTTGGGTTGCACGCATGGCCTTTCAATCGTTACATTTTTTAGGAAAAAAACCGTTTGAAGATGTTCTTATTCACGGCATTATCCGCGACGCTCAAGGAAGGAAAATGTCGAAATCATTAGGCAATGGTGTGGACCCCATTCAAGTGATTGATCAATATGGTACCGATGCCTTACGAATTTACCTAGCGTCAAACTCAAGCCCAGGTCAAGATACACGTTATATCGAAGAAAAAGTAGAGTCACAAGCGAATTATTTAAATAAAATTTGGAATTCTGCACGGTTTATTTTAAGTTATTTACCTGAAGATTTTACACCTCTTCCGTTTCAAAATGCCTCGCTTAGTGCTATCGATATTGGTTTACTCACGCGTTTAAATACATTGATTGAACAAGTGCGATATAACTTAAATAAATATGAAATTGGTTTTGCTTCAAAACTTATGTATGACTTTGTGTACGATGAATTCTGTTCGTGGTACTTAGAATTTTCAAAAGTGAATCTTCAAGGTGATGATGTCCATGCCAAACACGTATCTTTGAGTGTTCTCTATGAAGGGTTGAAAGCTATTTTGATTATGCTTCATCCTTTTGCTCCATTTATTACTGAAGAAATTTACAGTCGTTTCCCCGTTAATCGTACGTCTATTTTTATGGAGACGTATCCTGATCCTTTTGCGATTCCTCAAGATGAAGGAATGTATGAACGAATTCAACGCATTATTCAAGATGTTCGAGCATATAAAGTACGTCAACAACTTGCCCCAAATGCATCTTTGAATCTTACACTAGACTTTAATGATAGTCCTTCACTTCAACCATATTTAAGACTACTCGAACGGATGACCTTTTCGACGGTACGATTAGAAGCTGTTGCCTTATCTGCCACAATGGAGCGGATCGTTTATGCAGATGGGAGTCTCGTGATAGAACAAGTTGTCGATAAAGACGCTATCAAACACTCGTTGCTTTCACAAAAAGCCTTGGAAGAATCCGAGATTTTGCGAGCAACCAAGATGTTAGCGAACCCCAATTTTTTAGCGAAAGCACCGGAAGCAAAAGTACAAGAAGAAAAAGATAAACTTGCATTACATCAACAAAAATTATCCATCATTTTAGAGAAATTAAACGCCTTATAGGTTAATCGTTCTCCTCCCCACCTATTGTGAAGTAGGAGGAAATACTGATGGAAAAAATCCCTTTTTCAGAATGGTCAACAATTAGAGGAGGCGAACCGGTTACGTTAGGCGCGGTGATGGCGGTCATGGTTATCGCGTTAACCGCAGTAATTGTTTATCGACTTTTTATGTCTTCTGCAGGAAAAGCATCTATACCAGGTGGTTTCCAATTTGAATGGAAATAAGCTTCACCAACCTTTTTCGACCTTACCGTTTTTTGAAAGACCGCGAGAAAAAGCTAAAGCATTCGGGGTAAAACAATTAACGAATGTTGAATTGCTTGCCATTATGTTATCGAGTGGTATCAAGGGTCAGTCGGTCATGGTCATCGCCGATCAAATTATGAAATCGTGTGGTAGTTTATCCTCTTTCGTTAAATTAACCTTTCCTCAATGGCTTGATATGCCAGGTATTTCGCATGTGAAAGCATTACAAATGTTGGCGATGATTGAGCTTTTCCAACGTATTGAAAAAGAGGGTGTAGAAACGATGAGTTTTAAAGATCCACAAGCTATTTATGCGCACTATCGATTGCGATTTGGAACACTCCATGATGAACAATTACTCGTTATAAAACTCAATCATCGCCTTCAATACACGGGGGAAACGTTACTACGTTTAGGTTCCCAAGCGAGTGTTTCGTTGGAATTACGCGATGTTTTTGTGGATTTATTAAAGTCGAACACCAAAAAATTTATTCTCGTCCATAATCATCCTTCTGGAGACGTGACGCCATCGCAAAATGATATTGCGTTAACCTTAACATTAATTCAAGAAGCAAGGAAATTAGGTTTTGTCCTATTGGATCATGTCATTTTATCGCTTCATGGATATTTTTCGATGAAAGAGCATCATATTTTTTAAGAAGGATTGATTGACATTTTTTCGATTGCTTGGTATATTAACTGAGTTGTTGCCTCACAAGCTCCAACCGCTTCTCAAGGTAGCTAACGTATTCTTGAAAAACAGAATAGACCGTCCGAGCGAGTCATGTGATTAGGGAGGTATTTATGTACGCGATTATCATCACCGGTGGTAAACAGCTTAAGGTCGAAATCGGCCAAAAGATTTTTGTTGAAAAAATTGATGCTGAACCAGGCGCTGTCGTGACCTTTGATCAAGTTCTCTTGGTCTCGGACAAAACTCTTAAAGTGGGAAGTCCAATGGTCAAAGGCGCAAAAGTTACCGCTAAAGTTGAAAAGCAAGGCTTAAGTAAAAAGCTGACGGTCTTTACGTATCACGCAAAACACAACGTGAAACGCAAATTAGGCCATCGTCAACCTTATACAAGTCTTGTGATCGAATCAATCGAAGGTTAAGTTCATGATTCATGTCACCATACGTAGAAAACAACAACTCATCTACGTCTTCAAAGTGACCGGACATGCCTTAAGTGCTCCTTATGGAGAAGACCTGGTGTGTGCAGGCGTCTCTGCAATTGTAACCGGGGCTGCTAATGCATTTGATTCCAAAGGTATTCGCATCCATCTTCAAGAAGGAAAAGCGGATTTTCAAGTCGACGATTTGGAAAACAAGCATCATCAAACCATTCTTGAACTCATGAAAATACAACTTAAAACCATTTCCGAATCCAATCCAAAATATATCCAAATGAATGAAAAGGAGGATTAATTCCATGCGATTCACATTAAACTTACAACTGTTCGCCTCGAAAAAAGGTGTTGGATCAACACGTAACGGTCGTGATTCACACTCTAAACGATTAGGTGCAAAAGCAAGTGACGGTGAACTTGTCACTGCCGGAAGCATTCTTTATCGTCAACGTGGAACGAAAATTCATCCCGGTCTTAATACGATGCGAGGTGGCGATGACACCATCTTCGCTACGAAGACTGGAAAAGTTAAATTCCAACGTTGGGGCAAATCAAGAACTAAAGTTAACATCATCGAAGTTGCTGCTGAATAATCGACAAAAAGACCACATTATGTGGTCTTTTTTTGTTATACTATTTTTATGAAAAAGATCTCAATTATCGTTCCAATGTACAACGAAGAAAAAGTCGTCAAACTTTTTTTTGCTGCCATAGATGACGTATTGAATAATATTAAAGGTTACGCCTTCGAGCTAGTTGTTGTAAATGACGGAAGTAAAGATCAAACCTATTCTTTGTTACTTGAAGAACAACAACATCGCAAAAATCTTGTATTAGTGAACTTGTCACGTAATTTTGGTCATGAACCTGCCGTTGCGGCTGGGATTGCATCTGCTAGCGGGGATGCTTTAATTCCAATGGATGCAGACTTACAAGATCCACCAAGTCTCATCGTTCAACTCATCGAAAAGTTTGAAGAAGGTTATGAAGTCGTTAATGCAAAACGAAAAACGCGTCATGAAGATACTTTTTTAAAACGCTTTACTGCCATTCAGTTTTATAAATTTATTGCCCGATTATCTGGCAAAGTTAAGATTCCTCAAAATGTCGGTCATTTTCGATTGATTTCACGTCGCGTTGCTGATGAAGTCATTCGCTTAACGGAACGTAATCGAGTGTTTCGAATTGAAGTTCCGTTTGTAGGGTTTAAAACGACTGAAGTTCTCTTTAATCGTCCAAAACGAATCGCAGGTGAAACCCACTACAATCTCAAGAGTATGGTTAAATTAGCGATAGATTCGATTGCGAGCACAACCTCAGTTCCGTTGATTTGGCCCACTTATGTTGCAATTTTTTGGGAGTTTATCGTTGGTGGAAGCATGATTACCCAACTCGTACTTTTTTTATTAGGAATGGGTGATGCGACCCTTCATATTATGTGGTTGATTGGAAATGTTCTTGGATTAGGATTTGTTTTACTCTTTTATGTATTGGCGATAGTTTCTCTCTACATATCGCGCGTATTTATCGAAACACAAAATCGCCCTTTTTATGTCATTGATACCGTTGTGAAGTCGGACGAATAAAGTATGTTTATTGATCGCGTGACGCTAGAAATAAAAGCCGGAAAAGGTGGCGATGGAGCCATCTCTTTTTTACGCTTAAAGTACATGGAGCATGGGGGACCTGATGGGGGTGGGGGTGGTCGAGGAGGATCGGTTTACTTTCAAGCTAGTCCTTCGGAAACTACACTTTATGCATTTAAATACAAAAAGAAAATTAGTGCAGAGGACGGGGAAAAAGGGGGGGCTCGTGACCGTTATGGTAAATCCGCAGAGGATATTCTTATCTCCGTCCCGATTGGTACATTAATTTATGATGCTAAAACTGGTTCCTTACTCGCTGATTTAATCGAGGTTCACAAACCTGTCTTAATTGCCAAAGGCGGTCGAGGAGGACGAGGCAATGCAACGTTTAAGTCCTCGGTCAATCGTGCCCCAAGAATTGCACAAAATGGTGATCCAGGCGAGAAATTATCCATTCGTTTAGAATTAAAACTTTTAGCAGATAATCTATCCACACGAGTATCAGTAGTTGTTTGATTTCTTACTCCGAAAGTAAGATGATTGTAACCAGCATCGCCATATAAGCCAGCGATACTAAACCCGGTTGTTACATCTCTAAAATTTAATCCACCTCCTGCTAGAGACCACCCGAATGTAGAGGTAGAGCCAGAGGTTCTTTGTAATTGCAATAAATCTGTTCCTGAAGCTCCTCCTTTAATTACTACGGAAGGATTTAATGAACTTTCTACACCAAAAGTTGCTATACCATCTACATCTAATAATGTTGTTGGTGAAGATGTGCCGATACCAACTAAACCATTCTGAAGAACAGTGAGTCCTGAAGACCCTGCAACATTAAATCCA
>JAURLC010000057.1 GCA_030831415.1 Bacillota bacterium
TCAGTCCTTGAAGCCATTCGTTACCACACCACAGGAAAAGCAGCCATGGGTCCCTTAGCCCAAATTGTATACGCATCCGATAAAATTGAACCTTTACGCGGATATAATAGTCAACCGCTCATTAATGCCTGTATAACCAACATCGAAACAGGCTTTAAACAAGTTCTTGAAGAAAACATTCGCTTTGTGAAACAGAAAGACTATAAAATGAATCATCCACTTGTTCAAGCATGCGTCCATTATTATTTAGGAGAACATAATGAAACATAAACCCAAAAACTTAGTCGACCAAGTCATTACCATTCTAGAAGACAAACTCGTTGAAGATATTGTTACCTTTGACGTGCAAGGGAAAAATCCATTAACGGATACTGTGATTCTTGGTTCAGTGAACAATACACGAAAGATGCAAGCAGTTCTTGATGCCATTCGACAACAAAGTAAAGATCCTAACTTTCCCTTTCGACATGCTGAGGGGCAACCTGAATCGGGTTGGATGCTCATTGATTTAGGGGATGTCATTCTTCATTTATTCTCTCCTGAGATGAGAGCGCAGGTAGAAGTGGAACGAATTCTGACAAGAATCGTTACTCCAAGCAAAAACTAACAACTTCGCATAATGTATATTATGTAAAGTAAGAATGAAATCACTCGTTCTCTACGCAATTTATCTTTAATCCAATTATTATTTTAGAATCAAAAAAACCTCCCAAGAAGGAGGTTTTCCACATATAGAATTACTAATTATTTACTAATCTAAAACCTCAACAATAGGTTTTCCGATGTGATGAGAAGGAATATCAAGCTTAAAATTAGCTAGAATGGTCGCCCCCAAATCGGCAAAAGTTAATCGTTCTTTCAATTGTCTTCCTAATTTAAAGGAAGGACTGTAAAAGATTCCTGGAACCTTTTCACGCGTATGATCGGTTCCTGTATGCGTTGGATCGTTACCATGGTCGGCAGTAATGATTAATAAATCCTCAGCCGTTAATTTAGGAAGCAAAAGACTAAGTTCTTGATCAAACGTTTCAATCGCTTTGCCATACCCTTTCGGGTTACGTCGATGACCATATTCTGAATCAAATTCTACAAGATTAACGAAACATAACCCCGTAAAGGAACGATCGATTTCTTGTGAAGTTTTCACCATGCCATCGGAATTGGAAATGGTTTTTTGTGATCTTGAAACCCCTTGTTGGTTGAAAATATCGGAAATTTTACCTACACAACTCGTTTCAAAGCCATTGTTTTTTAATACATCCAATGTCGTATCCACACCCGGTGACAAAGCATAATCGTGACGATTAGGGGTACGTTTAAAGGTTTTTTTACTATCACCAACAAAGGGTCGAGCAATGATCCTTCCTAATAAATATTCAGGACACATACATATCTCCCGTGCGATTTCACATACGCGATATAACTCTTGAACAGATACAATGGATTCATTCGCTGCGAGTTGAAGGACACTATCCGCAGAGGTATACAAGATGATTTCACCCGTTTTGAGATGGTGTTCACCTAATTCTTCAATAATTTGCGTTCCACTGGCAGCAATGTTTCCTACAAAACGATGGCCGCTTTTTTGGGATAATTCATCGATTAGTGCTTGAGGAAAGCCCGTTTTAGTAAAGGTTTGAAACGGTTCTTTAATTTCTAACCCCATAATCTCCCAATGACCTGTCATCGTGTCCTTGCCCGCGCTTTTCTCGATTAATGTCGTGACAAAACTTTGGGGGTGCTCACGTTTTGAAGTACCCGGTATGTTGGCTAAATCCGCCAAACCAAGTTGATTTAACGTAGGAATGTTTAACGACCCACACGCTTGAGCAGTATGTAAAAATGTGTTGGTTCCTTCATCACCAAACGCTTTAGCGTCATGTTGCGCCCCTATTCCAACTGAATCCATCACAATTAAAAAAATACGTTTAAATGGCATGTTTTTTACCTCTTCTTTATTTTACTTCTTTTTAGTATACAAATCAAAAGCGCTCAAAATACGTTGTGAGGAAAGGTGTGTATAAAGTTGAGTGGTGACAACACTTTCATGACCCAGCATCATTTGTACTGAACGAAGTGATGCGCCAGCTTCTATTAAATGTGTAGCAAAAGAATGTCGTAAAGTATGAGGACTTATAGGAACTTGAATGCCGGCTAGTTGTCCATATTCTTTAATACGTTGAAAGAAAAATTGACGTGATAATGGAGAACCTCTCTTAGATAAAAAGCAATACGGTGATCGAAAACGTGTGGATTCCTTTATATAATCTAAGTAATCATCCAATGCTTTTAGCGCATAATCACTCACGGGTACAAGCCGTGTTTTAGCGCCTTTCCCTGTAATTCGAAACACGCCTTTTTGACGATCAATATCATTCTTTTTTAACGATAATAACTCAGAAACACGTAACCCAGAACCATACATGACTTCAAGCATTGCCTTATCCCGTAAACCATCCGGTGTGTCTAAACGCGGAACATTTAACAAAGCCTCAATCTCTTCAATACTTAATGTGGTAGGAATATGAACTGGTAATTTAGGTGGTTTAGCATCAAACCATTCTTGAATATATAATCCTTCCCGTTGTAAAAACAACAAGAAATTCCTTACCGTTGATAAACGGCGATGAATGGTTTTTGCCGATAATCCTAAACGACTCTGACCTTTAATAAAATCCGCTAAATCATATGGGGATAAATCCGTTAATAGGCGTTTGGGGGGAGAAAAACTTTGAGAAAAAATGATTAAATCCAAATGATAGTTTGCCCGAGATGCCGGGCTCAAACCCTTTTCAACTAAGAGCATATTTTCATATCGATTTACACATTCAAGAAATGTCATAATTACTATTTATTTACTAATAAAATGTTAATAAAATACTTTTTGATATGAATACTACTTATTTTGTAGGATTTGTTCAATCTTTAATTCAGCATCTTTGATCGTTTTTTCGATGGTTTTGATGAGACCATTAGCCTCTTCAAATGCTTTTAAATTGGCTTCTAAGGAAAGCGTACCTTCTTCGAGTTGAGCTACGAGTTCTTCAACTCGTTTCATCATTTTATTTAAATCCATGGGTTCACTCATCGTGTTACTCCTTTTTCTTTTTATCTACTATCGTTGAGGTAATCATACCACCTTTAAGCTGGGTCTTAATAGACTGGCCAACCAAGACATCTTCAATCGATCGCACCACTTGTCCTGAATCATTCGTCACAATGGCATATCCACGTTCAAGAATGTTGGACGGAGATAAGGCCATTAACTTTTCTTTCAAACGTAAAACGTGTTGGGATGTCGATTCAAAACTCCAAGATATGTATTGATGCATATCACGTTTTAGTTGTTCAACTTTTTGCTTTTGAATATCTAGCGTTGCGTAAGGACTTTTCATGACTGGATGCTGGGCAAATCGGAGTAACGGTAGTTTGATCCATTCCATCGAACGTCTAATAGCGGAAATGGATTGTTGGCGAAAATGATGAAGGTCTTCAAGCAAGTCTCTCACGTCGGGGGTAACAAGCTCAACTGCGGCCGTGGGTGTAGAAGCGCGTTTATCTGCCACCAAATCGCATAATGAAGTATTGATTTCATGACCTATTGCGGCAATCACAGGAAAAGGAGACGTAGTAAGTATTCGAACGAGACTTTCATCATTAAAGGCAGATAAATCTTCCTCTGAGCCTCCACCTCTTGCCAAGATGAGTCCATCTGCATTTAAACGAAAAGCAATCCTTAACGCTTCTTTTATCGATTCAACGGCTAATGCCCCTTGTACTTTAGCAGGAATAACCGTTAAAGAAGCAAGAGGATATCGTCGTTCCATATTAAACGTAATATCTTTTAATGCCGCAGAATCTTGACCGGCGATGACAACAAGATGATGAGGGTAAGCAGGAAATGGACGTTTACGACTAGGATCAAAAAGACCTTCTTTTAACAGTTTCTCTTTGAGTTGTTGGAGAGCGAGTAATTGATCTCCTTCCCCAAATCGTTGAATTTGCCGAGCATTTAACTGAAAACTACCATCTTTAACATAAAGTGTAATTTGTCCTGAAATAAGTACATCATCGCCGTCTTTAGGTAAATAAGAAGGAAATTGTTTATATAAAAACATCACGACATTTAATCGTGCATCTTGATCCTTTATTGAAAAATACAAAGCATTAGGATACCGTTTAAAATTGCTAACTTCACCACGAATCGTCACCGATTGAAAAAGATCGTGTTCATCAAAGACTTGTTTGGCAAGTGCATTGATCTCGCGAACACTTAAGTAAGGAAGGGTTTGGGATGGGATCATAAGATTTTATCTAAAATTGCATTGACGAATTTATAATCCCCTTCATCCGCAAATTTTTTGGTTAATTTGACTGCATTATCGATAACTACTTTTTTATCAACATCACCCACATAATGAAAATGGGTATACGCTAAAAAGAAAATAGCTTGCGTTAACATATTAAGACGGTCAAATGACCAATTTTTTAAATGCGATGAGACATGGTCAACAATGACATCATGATGTTTGATTCCTTTAATCATGATTTCTTTGACAAATAAATCGACTTCATCATATTCACAATCAAAAAAATTCGTCATTAATTGTTGTAAATCGAGTGTTTCATCCACCTTCAAGCGTAATAATGCATTATAAAGGAGCGTCATGGATGCTTCTTGAGCTTTATTGCGTGTTAAAACTACGGGTTGAGTCGCATTCATAAAAAACCTAAATTATGCCGTCACGTTCACCACTTTTACGTGGATTTGAAATGGAACCATTTCGGTAAAGGCGGTTAAACTCGATGCTATTTCGTCTTGAATCGCTAAACATATCGCATTAATTTGACTCGCCTTGGAAATCGTTACCGACACCGCAACAGAAACAAGTCCTTTAGAAATTTTGATGCTGATGGGTTTGAAAACTTGAAATTTTGATGAACCCGATGATACTTTTGCTCCACGAACTTTATTCGTTGCTTGCTCAGCTATTTGGTAAAACACAAAATTCGAGATCGCAAGCGTTCCGGTTTTTGCATAATGATTTAGGTAAACGTATTGTGCCATAAATTAAGTATAGCAAACCTAACGGTTATTGGCAGTGATGATTGCGAAAAGTCGTTCAGTTAAAGCGTTTTGTTCAAAACCAAAGTGTGCCATTGCTTGAGGACCAGGGGCGGAGACTCCAAAGGTATCAATTCCTATGGTTGTTTCAGCAACAACCGACCAACCAAACGTAGACAACGCTTCAAGTGAGATAACTTTTTGACGAGGATTTTGCAAAATAGAGGTTTGTGTGTTTTTCGGTAA
>JAURLC010000058.1 GCA_030831415.1 Bacillota bacterium
AATCTCCTTTAAAGCAGATTTGGCTTTTTTAATTTTTTTATAACAAGCATTAACGAGGTCACCAAAGGATAAATGGTCATAATCCAATAAGGCCCAAAACGTGGACATTAGTTTGCTTTTGTCCACGTTTTGATCGAGTAAAAGTGTTTCGACTAAGGTTTGATAATCGGTCGCTTTTTCGGCTTTTCGTTCATCGGAATCATACTGACTCATTTTTTTCGTTTTTATTTTGATGTGGTGGGTAATAATCTTTTTTAATGGTTGTAATAATTCAGCAGCAAATGCATGTTCAAAGGCATTATGATTATCCACGATGTTTAGATTGTTCATGGGTTGAATC
Organism: Bacillota bacterium; assembly: GCA_030831415.1. Classification (GTDB taxonomy): domain Bacteria; phylum Bacillota_I; class Bacilli_A; order RFN20; family CAG-826; genus UBA970. The sequence goes on from JAURLC010000058.1 coordinate 341, forward strand.
ATTAGTTTTTCATGGTGAGACTGGTGGAGGATTCCAGTTTCATTCTCAAGATGATAACGAGGTTTATACGGTCTTAATGAAAGGGTAAAAACAGCTTTTTCATGGCCTTTTGTATCCATCGAAAGGATCAAAATATCCCCCATTACTTGAAGCGATTGAATAGTGGCTCCTGAAAGAAAATGATCGAGGGAATGGGTAGTGTGAACATAATCTGTCAATGGAAAGTGAGGTGAGGTTTCATAAAGACACGGAAGGGTGTTTAGAGTATGAAAAAACCATACAATGTCTCGGTTTGAAAACGACATCATAAACGAATGGTTAATAGCATAAACATGATGAATTTTTACAGGTAATGCTAACGATAATTTTAAATCTTTCATTACATAAAACTATAGCATTAATCGTATCTTTATTGACAAGGGTACAAAATAATTTCATAATTTCCATTATTATGAAACGTGGATTAATTGTCATCCTAAGTGGCCCTTCTGGAGTTGGAAAGGGTACGCTTCGAAAACGCATTATGGAAGAATCATCCCTTTGTCTTGCTTATTCCATTTCCATGACAACACGACCTATGCGCATCCATGAAGAAGAAGGGAAAGATTATTTTTTTGTAAGCCCTGAACGATTTCAACAAGCAATTAATCAAAATGAATTGATTGAATGGGCAGAATTTGTTGGGAACCGATACGGAACTCCTCAAGTTTATGTTGAAAAATTGCGAAACGAAGGGAAAAATGTCTTTCTTGAAATTGAAATTGATGGTGCCTCTCAAGTTATAAACAAATATGCTTCATCCGATTTAATCACTATTTTTTTAATGCCACCATCGTTTGATGATTTAGAATCTCGCATTCGAAAAAGACAAACCGAAACAGAAGAAGTCATATTACAAAGATTAAACAAAGCGCAACGTGAAATGTCCTTATATAAGCATTATCAATATGTGGTGGTCAACGATAAAATCGATCGGGCAGTTGATGAAATCATTCACATCATCTCGCAGCGAATGACACTCAATCAACCTTCATGATTGCATTGTTAACTGTCCTTATCGAACATCGAAATCCTCAGCTAAGTCGTCCTTTTACTTATCGTTATGATGGCCAAGGAAATATTCGAAGAGGGATTCGTGTCGAAGTTGATTTTCATCAACAAGTTCTCATTGGTTTTGTCTTGGAAATGACGTGGGTAGAGGCAAATGATGAGCGCCTTTCACCGAAAGATTATGAAGTGGTTCCTATTCGAAATATCATTGATGATGAACCGATTTTAACAGATGAGTTAATTGCCCTAGCCCAGTATTTATCAACAGTTCAACCTACTCCGATGATTTCCTTTTTGCAAACGATGGTTCCTAAATCTCTTCGTCCTTCAAAAGCAGGACTAAATGGACCTAAAATTGCCTATGAGCAACGTTATGTCGTTCAACCGATTCCTAACATTGAAACGACTTTGTCTCCGGTTGAATATGAAACATATCAACGAATTCTTACTTCTGGAAGTATCAAAAAAGGACAATTAAAACCGGCATCAATCGTTAAATCTTTACTATCAAAACAAGCGATTATCCTTCTAACTGTCGAAAAAAGACGAACGAAATTTGGAACGTTAACTTCCACCGTCAAGCCTAGCTTAACACTTGCACAATCTCGTGTTGTTGATCAACTATGGCTTGAAACCAAATCTGTCAATTTATTGCATGGCGTGACAGGTAGTGGAAAAACGGAAATTTATTTAGCGTTATGTGAACGCGTTCTTTCACTTGGAAAATCTGTCTTAATTATTGTTCCTGAAATTGCATTAACACCCATCATGATGAGTTATTTATTTGACCGTTTTGGTGAAGATGTTGCCTTGTTACATTCAGAGTTAACACCTTCGGAAAAATATGATGAATATCGACGTATTGTTCAAAAGAAAGCACGGATTGTCGTCGGTGCACGATCGGCTATCTTTGCTCCATTGACCAATCTTGGTTTAATCGTTGTCGATGAAGAGCATTCAGAAACATATAAACAAGATTCACCCCCTTCCTACCACGCTCGAGACATTGCAATTTGGCGAGGAGATTTTCATCAAGCAAAAGTACTACTTGGAAGTGCAACTCCTTCGTTAGAATCGAAAGCTAGAGCGGAAAAACATGTGTATGGTCATTATAAACTTGATTTTCGAGTCAATGAAAAGGCATCACCAAAAACAACCATTATTAATTTAAATCAAACGGAGTTGTTAGTTCCAGAGGCGTCGATGTTTACCTTACCTTTACTTGATAAGATCAAGTTAGTTCTTGCACGAAATGAACAAGTGATATTGTTGGTGAACCGACGAGGATATGCGACGAGTTTAGTGTGTCGACAATGCAATCATACGATCCGATGCCCGGATTGTGAGATTCCGCTCGCTTACCATCATCACCATAAGCTATTGAAATGTCATTATTGTGATTATCGTGCATATGCTCCTTCCACTTGCCCAGATTGTGGTCAACATGATTTAATGTACCGCGGATTTGGTATTGAAAAAGTTGAAGAACATCTCATTAAACTTTTTCCAAATAAAAAAATCATCCGTATGGATTCGGATACAGCCTCGATTCGTGAGCATATGCTTAAGGATTTAAAAACGTTTCAAGAAGGAAAGGCTGATATTTTGCTTGGAACCCAAATGGTGGCTAAGGGTCATGATTTCCCTAATGTTACACTTGTTGGTGTATTACTTGCAGATATGGGCCTTAATGTTCCTTCCTACCGTTCAGCAGAACGCACCTTTCAGTTATTATCACAAGTCGTTGGTAGAACAGGTCGTGGGGATAAAGATGGTGAAGCGATCATTCAAACATATCATCCCGAACACTACGTGATTCAAACGGGGTCAGCCCAAGACTACGCCACATTTTATCGAGAAGAAATGATGGCAAGAAAGGCGACACAATATCCTCCTTACACATTTTTAACATTACTTGAAATTGCATCAAGTGATGAGGTTTTGTTAACGGAAACCGTGATGAATTTATACACGTACTTACAAGAAAAGATTCCACACTCCGATCATTTAATTGGACCTAATATTCCATATCCTGAAAAACAAGGACCCTTTTATCGACGGAGAATATTGTTAAAGTATAAAAACAAAGATGCCATGATTGCTTTAACGCAAGACGTTTTTAGCATCTTGCAAGGGAAACGAAATATTCGATTTCATTTCAATATAGACCCCTATGTTATCTAAGATAAAGTCATATCATTTTTAACATTTTTACCTTAAAATAAAAAGGAATCGAGGTAGACGTATGATTATTGAAATAATGGGAATGGATCCATATCGTGTAGGTGAAATTAGTCGCCTTCTTCAACCTAAATTAGATCGATTGAATGAATTAAAAGACATACCTATATTATTCTCTGGATCGGAAACGTCCTTATTTCACAATGGAGTAGACCAAAACACATGGGTTGTCATTATCAAACTTCATGTTGAGCAACGCCTATTATCCTTCGCTTCTACCCTTCAAAATATGCTAATTCAAACATTAAAAGAAGATGCTATTCATCTTCATTTTTATGTTTTCCCCATTCAAAGTGAAAACTTTATGGTTCATTTGAACGAAAAGTATCCTCCTTATGTTGAAGAACAAGAAGATACTGAAATGGATTCACCGCCGGAACAAGATATTTTCTTGGGCAATGCTTTTGAAAAACATCAAGATACGTTGGATGAAAAGGAAGCGAAAGCAAATCCTTTTCCAGTCACAGATGATGAGGAAACCCATAAACACTAACGATGATTGAAATTCAATTGACGCAAGAAATATTAAGTCAAATTATTTTCGAAAGGAAACCTTTTTCGGATGCGTTAAGTCATGTATTTTCTTCAAAAACTTTAGCGAATCATCAATTATCGTTGATTCGGTCCTTGTCGAGTTGTACGCTCCATCATTATCGCCTTTTATTTCATCATGTGGATCGTTATTTTCCGACGTTAACCATCGAAGAAAAATTATATGTCATGGTTGCGGTTGGGAACAATGTTTTTATTAAGCGAATCGAACCGGATATTATTTTTTCACTCATCCAACAATACCTTTCCTCTCGAGGAATTCCACTTTTAGATAGTCAAACTTTTTGCGAAGCCAGCCAAGCCGGTAGTCCTCTTATTGATCCGAGTATTGCTCCTCATTCTCCTGAATATTTAGAGTTAAAATTCAATACCCCTTTGTGGTTAATTAAAATGTGGATCAAACACTTTGGTTTCCCTACAACGTTAAAAATATTACAAGCCAATAGTAAACCCGTTGTTCAAGCGTGTAGGGTCAATACTTTATTAACAACCTCTGAGACATTAGTTCAAGACAACGACCATTTTTCCTTAGGTCCTATTCCTAATACTGTCATTTTTGAACATAAGTTTCCACTAAAAAAAGAGAAAGCATTTCAAGATCACTTGCTTTTCAGTCAACGACTTGCCGTTACTGAAGTCATGAATGCAATCAATTTTGATAATGTACATGGACAAGTTCTTATTGTAGAATCACGCCCACAAGCGCTCTATTTAGAAATCCCCATTATTACTAATAATCGTATTCATATTAATGTTGTGACCAATTCTATTGAGCGAAAACTCGTGATGCAAAAAAGCTTACAAGAATTTAATCTATCACATGTTAATGTTTTTGAAGCCAATGCAAACGCAATGTTAGCGCACATAAGTCAAAAACAAGATATGGTACTCGTGGTACCTCGCTGTTCGAAATTTGACATTATTCGATCATTACCTGATTTCTTTGCTCATTTTCGTCAAGAGGAGCTTGATGGTATGATTCAAGAACAAACTATGATGCTTGATGAAGCAGCTTCGTTTGTGGAACAAGGTGGCTTGTTATTTTATGGTGTGAATACGTTAAACCAAAAGGAAGGGGCTTGGTTAATTCGAAAGTTTTTAGAGAATCATTCGGATTTCTCTCTCGTTTATGAAAAACAATTTTTCCCTTTTGACGCATTCAAAACTGCATTGTACGTTGCAGCAATCCGAAAGAAAAAAGAGAGTGCACATGCTTAACTGGTATCAAAATACGTTTGAAGAAGCTAAGGATTGGTTACGTTCAAAAGAAATTAAACCTATCCATGCAAAAGATGTATTTCGTCATCTTTATCGTCATCAACCGTTAACCTCCCCATTACTTCCCATTCAAACCGAGTTATCCATTCCAGAATTAGCGATTCATACTGCATTAGTTTCAAAAGATGGAACAAGAAAAGTTTTGTTTAAACTTCACGATGGATATTTAATTGAAACGGTTTTAATGCGATATAGTTTTGGAAATATTGTATGTGTCACATCCCAAGTAGGTTGTAACATCGGCTGTTCTTTTTGTGCATCAGGATTAATTAAACGACAACGTCAATTGACGGCTGGAGAAATGATGCTTCAAGTGAAAATGATGGATGACTATTTACAATCGGAAGCGCCTCGTTCATCCGTGACCCATGTCGTCTTGATGGGAACCGGTGAACCCTTTGATAATTATGAGGAAGTTGTGCGATTTACTCATATTGTTACCCACCCTCATGGGTTGGCATTAGCCCCGAAACATATCACCATTTCCACAGCAGGTATCGTTCCGAAAATCCGTCAATTTGCATTAGAATCTTTACCTATTAATTTGGCAATTTCTTTACATGCTCCTACCAATGAACTCCGGACTAAAATTATGAAAATCAATCAAGCTTTTTCCCTTGAAAAACTCATGGATGCCGTCGATTTTTATTTAGCAAAAACGCGAAGGCGTATCACCTTTGAATACATCCTCATTGATCATCTTAATGATGACATTCATCATGCAGATCAATTAGCAGATTTGCTTTCCAATCGAGATTGTTATGTCAATTTAATTCCGTATAACGCGGTCATGGAGAACGATTATCGACGTCCTTCACCTGAACGTATATCCGCGTTTTTTAATCATCTTATGCAACGAGGTATTTTATGTACGGTAAGGAAAGAATTAGGGCATGACATTGCTTCTGCATGTGGACAATTAAGGGCACAATATCAACATGAAACTCAAAGGTAATTTTTTCTCTAAAACAGATGTTGGACGTGTTCGGGCAACGAACGAAGACCAAGTGTTTGTCGGTGTGAATAAACATCAAAATGTGTTAATGGCTGTCGCAGATGGGATGGGTGGCCATGCCCGTGGAGACTTGGCATCCAAATTAGCCATGCAATCCATAACCAAAGGTTTTGCTTCTACACTAGGATTATTAACTTCAAAAACCGCAACCTTATGGCTTCGGTCACAAATAATCGAAGCGAATCGCTCTATCTATAAAGAGGCACAACGCTCTTCATCTCTTAAGGAAATGGGAACGACCTTGGTCATCGCACTTATTGTAAATAAACAATTGATATTGGTGAATATTGGTGATTCTCGTGTCTACAGTTATCATCATGATCAATTAACGTGTTTAACCAATGATCAAACCTATGTGGATTATTTGTATCGTCAAGGAAAAATAACATTAGAAGAAATGAAGATTCATCCACAGCGTCACGTATTATTGAACGCTTTGGGATTAAACACTACAGTTTCTTATGATCTTAACGTCATTCCTTATGAAGGACAACGATTGTTAGTTTGTTCAGATGGCCTGTACAACAATGTTTCCTTTACCGAAATTGCTTCACTCATGGCAACTTCAGATACACCTCAACAAAAAGTCGAATCATTTATAAGTTTGGCGAACGCACATGGCGGAACCGATAATATTGCTGTCGGTATTTGGGAACCGGTATGATCATTCGCGAAAACGATATCATTGATGAACGTTATCGAATTATCAAAGAGTTAGGGGAAGGCGGTTTTGCCTATGTTTATCAAGCGGAAGATATCATTACTGGCAAAGAAATTGCCTTAAAAATAATTAAGGAAAACGCACTCAAATCAAAAGATAATTTAGTACGTTTCGAACGTGAAGCACGCGCATCAGCCTCCTTGAATCACCCCAACATTGTCAAAGTTATCAATATTGGATATCACGAAGACTTACCGTATATGGCAACTGAGCTCATTAAGGGTAAAACGCTTCGTGGACAACTCGATGAACAAAAACGATACAGTTTTGAACAAGCGTGTCATATTATGGTGGAATTATGTGAAGCCGTTCATTTTGCTCATAATGCACTCGTCATTCATCGCGATATTAAACCCGATAACGTATTTTTGACCCCTGATGAAACGGTTAAATTAGGGGATTTTGGTATCGCATTTTTTGAAAATTCTCGCCGGGTCACGAAGAGTCAAGTGATTATTGGCTCCGTTCATTATTTGCCTCCTGAAGTAACAAACGGACAATCTCCAACGTTTAAAAGTGATATTTACTCCTTAGGCATTACTTTTTTTGAACTCATTACAGGTCGGGTTCCATTTGAAGGAACCAACCAAATTAATGTTGCCATGATGCATATTAAAGAACGATTCCCATCGCCACGTCATTTTGTGACTACGACCCCTAAAGCAGTAGAAAAAATAATTATTAAGGCATGTCGAAAAAATCCTCTCGATCGCTATCGATCGGTGTTAGATTTTCAGCGGGATATTCAAGCATGTTTGGATAATCCAGCATTACTTAAACCACAGCGATCTTTTTGGTCTCGTTTTTTAGGTTTAAAAACCCACGACGAATGAACACACGTATTTTTGCATTAGATTTTGGGGACTACATCGTAGAGGATAAAGGTATTTTACGTACTGTTCATTTGCCCAAAACCTTACGGATCAAATATCCTCCAATAGTGGGAGATCTTGTTGTTCTCGATGCCTCTCAAACCCAAATTATCGAAGTACTTCCTCGTCGGACGTATTTACATCGACCACGAATTGCGAACTTAGATCATGTATTTTTAGTCAATAGTCTTGTTGAACCTGTATTCTCTTTTAATTTATTAATGATGTTTATGAGTTTTGCTGCCTATTACGAGCTTACTACGACGGTTGTGTTTACTAAACTAGATAAAGCATCTTTAGAGGATTATCCCGTTGAAATAGCTTATTTGAATTCGCTTCATGTTGATACTTTAACCTTTGACAAATACCAAGGCGTGGATGTTCAACCCTTTATCGATCGAATTAAAGGAAACGTTGTTGCTTTTGCTGGTCAAACAGGTGTGGGTAAGTCTTCTATTATTAATGCTTTAAATCCAAATTTTCAACGAGAAATTGGAAGTTATTCGCAAGCTTTAGGTCGAGGAAAACATGAAACAAAAGAAGTAAGAATGATACCATTTTCCTCAGGTTATCTGGTGGATACACCAGGGTTTTCATCGCTTGTTTTACCAATGTTAAAAAGTGAATTAGCCCATTTATTTCCCGGATTTAAGGCATACATCGGTCAATGTAAATTTGCAAATTGTCTTCATTTAGAGGAACCTGGTTGTAAAATAAAGGAGGATGTGAACAAAGGGTCTATTCCTCTGTTAGTCTATGAAACGTATCAAAAACTATTGGATACGTGTAAGGAAAAAAAGGAGTATGTATGAAAAAACTTTATCCAGGTATTGCACCCAGTATTCTAGCTGCAGATTTTTCACACCTTGCCGATAATGTTCAATCTATGATTGATCATCGGATTTCGATGATTCATTTTGATATCATGGATGGCCATTTTGTTCCCAATCTATCATTTGGGCCCGCGCTGGTTCAATCGCTTAGTTCTCAATTTTCGATTCTCACTGATGTGCATTTAATGATTGAAAAACCTGCATTGTATGTCGATGCGTTCATTCGCGCAGGAGCGGATGTGATTACCTTTCACGTCGAAACGGTTAGTGAAGAAGAAGCACGTACGTTAATATCGCACCTTCGTTCATTAAATGTTCAAGTGGGTATAAGTTTAAAACCCAACACACCTGTAGAAACACTATTACCTTTTTTACCACTTGTGGATTTAGTATTGGTGATGTCCGTTGAACCAGGCTTTGGGGGTCAATCCTTTATCACTTCAGCATTAGATAAAATTAAATTTTTCTTTCAATATCGACAAGATCATCAATTACATTACTTCATTGAAGTAGATGGTGGAATTGATTCCAAGACAGGGCCACAATGTCAGCTTGCCGGTGTGGATATACTTGTTGCCGGTAGTTTTTTATTTCAAAAGACAGATATTAAACATAGATTAACCTTGTTAGGTCATTCGATATCTTGATGATTGCACTCGGTTGGTTACTTTTTATTACTATCGGATTCGTAACGTATTTTTTTTTAAAACAATATCAATTTCATCATCGCCATCCCTTTCGTTGGCAAAATCAATTTCCATACGAACTTTCACAAAATCGTTATTTTCAAATTCCTTTTATTTTTGTGTGGGTTTTTATTTTTATTACCGCCTTATCAATTGGATATTTTTCTCAGATATTAACGATTCTTTACTTGCCTAGATACCAATTTGTTAGTGTCCTATTTGTGTTATGGTTGATGAGTACAACGTTATTGTTTTGGATACGTCCAATTCATGGTAATTGGTTTTTATGGTTTCATCTTTTACCCATAAGTTTTTTGATTCTTTTATTTTTTTACACGTCATTTAGTTTTTACACTGGACCTTTTGAAGAAGTTCAAACTTTTTTCCCTTATACATCGATCCTGCAAGGTGTTCTGCAACTTTTATTAATGCTCAATCCCAAATTGAAACATTGGTATCAATTAGAAAGAATTGAAGAACAAAATAAAAAACCACGTTTTCAACGTCCAATGTGGTTTGTATTGGCGTATTCTACGTGGTTAACGATGTTAAATGGAATCGTTTGGTTAATGTTACTACAAGTTGAAATGCTTATCGGGTAGCTTGGTTTTTCATCAAACTACGATAGGCACGTGCAGACATTTTTACAGATTTGGTAATCCCATTTTCTGTAATTTGATACGTTTGTAAATTGACATTCCACGTACGTCGTGTCGCACGTAAACTGTGACTACGGGCATTTCCCGTCATTGGACCTTTACCAGAAACTTTGCATACTCTTGCCATAATAAATCTCCTTCGACAACGTGTAGATAGTATCATGGATCCTAGAAATTCACAACATATTTTACTTAATTATGCTAAAATA
>JAURLC010000059.1 GCA_030831415.1 Bacillota bacterium
AGTGGTTCCTTGGAATTGGGAGCGGCGATTGCCCAACAATTAAACCTTCCATTAAACCAAGTTGAACGCACCAAATTTGCCGATGGTGAAATACTCATTAAACCGTTAGAAACAGTGAGAAATCATCATGTCTACATCGTTCAAAGTACATCCAAGCCTGCCACGGAAAATTTAATGGAATTATTAATCTTTGTCGATGCACTACGTCGTTCATCTGCTCGACGAATTACCGTTGTGATGCCCTATTATGGTTTTGCACGGCAAGACCGTGTCGCTAGAAGTCGAGAACCGATTACGGCTCGATTAGTGGCAGACTTACTCGTTGCATCGGGTGTCGATCACATTATGACCGTCGACATTCATACGTTACAAATTCAAGGATTTTTTAAAATTCCTTTTGATAATATTCTTCCCTATCACTTGTTTGCCAATGAAATCAAACAACGTATTGATCCAACGGATGATTTAGTGATTGTATCGCCAGACCATGGTTCGGTGGTACGAGCAAGAAATTTTGCCGAATTGTTTAAAAATGCGACCATTGGTATCGTTGATAAACGACGAAATCGTCCTAATGTTGCTGAATCCATGCATTTAATTGGGGATGTCGACGGAAAAGTAGCGGTTCTCGTTGATGATATTGTCGATACAGGTAATACGATTTTAGGGGCGGTTAATTTAATTCGCCAAGCTGGTGCAAAAAAAGTGTTTATTTGCGCAACACATGGTGTTTTCTCAAAAGATGCACTTCGAAAAATTGAAGAAGCTAATATTGAAGCTTTCTTCGTGAGCGATACCATTCCTCAAGTTAGTAGTCTTAAACTCATTCCCATTTCCGTTGCACCCCTACTTGCAAAAGTCATTCAACATACACATGAAGGCAATCCACTTTCTCCAATCTTTAATGAATTCTTAGGCCAATAATCCTTCAATTTTTTTAGTTTAATTTTTTATCATTGGTCGTTAAACATTCAAATGTTGATGTATAATAACTTGATAAAAATCCATCCTTTTTTTCCCTACTTTTCGACTTCATGAATCAAAAACAAGTAAAATAGTGATATAAGAAGAGATGCTATGAAACAGAAATCACCATCAAACACGCTCCTTAATTCCTTGCATGATCGATTCTTGCTTCGGTTTGGAATGGTCGCAAAGGGTTATGTTTCGGTACCTGGCCGTTTAAAACTACTGGGATATGACCTTCATCCCCATCTTCCTAATCTTGGTATGACGACCGATGCTTGCTTATATGGATTGTTTACACCTTTAGAGGAACCAATGTTTCAAATATTAATGCCTGGATATGCTTTGATTACCCTTGATCCACGACGTTTAGAAATTCTTCCTAATGAATATAACACACCCATTTCCACGTTAAAAATCGTCCTACAAATGACGTTGGCGAGTGGTTTCCCTTATCAAAAAGGGATTAAACTCTTTGTTCATTCAGATTTTCCTTCATTTGGTAATTTTGCTTATTCAACCTCCTTAATTATCGCCTTACTTAGTGCGGTTATTCCTTCATTTTTAACCTTACCGATGGCAACAAAAGTTGCGCTCGTGCATCAAATTGAAAAGCGCATACCAAACTATCGATTTCAACCTCATGATGCGATGATGATCTTACAACCGGGATTCCATCATGGCTATTGGATTGATGGTGAACCGACAACGCGTTTATTACCTTCTTCATTGCTCAAAACCCAATTTTTTTATACCTTCAACTTCCCCAAAAAAACGACCTTGGAACCGTGGGAATGGGCCCTTCCTAATTTACTCCATGATTTCTTCGTTCAAGAAAATATAACGGATTATGCCACGATTGATTCTTTGTGGGTGGCAAATCATCATCAACGATTAATGGATACATATGGTAAAAAAACGGTGGATGGACTTTTCTTCATGCTCGATGAACAAAAACGAATTATTCAAGCGATCATTCGCTATGAGCAAGAGGACTGGCAAACTTTTTCTAATGGATTAATAGAACAAGAACAACAACGATTACCTTTACTCGTTGATTCCCCCTCTACACTTACTGTTCTAGAAAAACGAAAAAAGCATTTTCGTGGCTTAACGCCTGATGGTTATTGGATTCGCTCTTCATTAAATGAAGAAGATACTTATGTCGGATGGCATCCAAAAGAAGCGTACGGAAAAGTAAAGAAAATCATGTATCGTTATTTTCCTCATATGAATATTACCTTTTTTGGTTTATACGATAAAAAATTGAAAATTGTCAAAACGTGAAACCACTTACATTTTAGTTTCATAATCTTCCCTCTCAATAGTCATTTATATCGTATTTAAAACAATGTAATCCCTTTCATAAAATAGGATAAATTCATGAAAGGGTTTTCATGATATTTTCATGAGTTGTAATCTATTTTCATATGATTTACATTATGTTCGGTTTTGATAAGGGTATCAAAACACTAGAGGAGGACAAAGGTATGAATAACACCATTCAATTTACGGAAAAGCCATTAAATGCTAAGTACTATGCCATGGATCAAGACGTTCCTTATTCTAAGCTACATGAAGAAGCGAATGACTTTATTACAAAGTTATCGACATTCATGGTCTCAGCGGTGAATATTTTAACGAATCGTTAATTCAATAATCCGCAACAAAGACAAGTTTTCGCTTGTCTTTTTCTTTTGTTATAATAGTTTTGTGAAAAGAAAACCACCCTCTCATCCAACTGAAATTGTCGTCGTTAATCCGAACCCTGGTCGTTTCGGCCGATTTTTAGCTACCCTATTTATTACAGGATTAATTCTTTTATTTCTCATTTATTTACGATCTATTCAACTTCTTTAGCACTCTTGCTTGACAACTGCTAATCACTCTTTTACACTTAGTTTAGCACTACAGCATTTTGAGTGCTAAACGGAGGCGAGTATGGAATTACCAATCGATTACAGCAAAGATGAAAAAGTATTAGAAAAGTTTGGTCGTATGATCAACGAGGATGTCAAAAAAGGTAAAATTGACCCTGTGATTGGTCGTGATGAGGAAATACGAAAAATTGTCCAAATATTAGCGAGAAAAAATAAAAATAATGTCATCCTGCTGGGAGAACCTGGTGTCGGTAAAACGGCAATCATCGAAGGTTTGGCCCAACGTATTATTCGAAATGATGTCCCCAATACATTAAAAGAAAAGCAAATATATGAACTCGACATGGGCGCACTCATTGCTGGGGCTAAATTTCGAGGTGAATTTGAAGAACGTTTAAAAGCTATTCTCACAAAAATTAAACAATCCGAAGGAAAGATTATTTTATTCATTGATGAAATTCATTCCATTGTCGGTGCAGGACGTACGGATGGTGCGATGGATGCCTCCAACATGTTAAAACCTCTTTTAGCTCGAGGTGAGATTGATTGTATCGGTGCGACGACCTTAAATGAATATCGCCAATACATTGAAAAGGATCGAGCGCTAGAACGACGATTTCAACCGGTCATGGTGTTTGAACCTACGGTCGAAGATACCATTTCAATTCTTCGAGGGATTAAATCTCGGTATGAATCACATCATGGGGTGCGCATTACCGATGAGGCACTCATTGCCGCAGCCACGTTATCCCATCGTTATTTAACCTCACGTTTTTTACCGGATAAAGCCATCGATTTAGTCGATGAAGCGTGTGCATTAACACGTGTTCAAATAGAGTCGATGCCCACTGAACTCGATGAACTGGATCGTAAAATTCGTCAATTAGAAATTGAACGGCTTGCGTTAAAACAAGAAGAAGACACAAACTCGAAGTTACGCTATCACAAAATCGAAGAGGAATTGGCAGTATTAAAACAAGATTATGAAACCAAAGTCCAACGTTGGAAAAAGGAAAAAAACAGTTTAAGTACGGTCAAGGAAGCCAAAGAGCAATTGCAAACCTTAAAAACTAAACTCGATCAAGCGTTTACAAGTGGTGATTATCAGTTTGCTAGTGAACTTCAATACGGAAAAATTCCCGAACTGGAGAAGAAGATTGCAACGTTAGAAAATCAAACTTCTTCTAGTAGCATGTTATCAGAGGTCGTCCGTGAAGAAGAAATCGCGAAAATTGTTTCTAAACTTACCAAGATTCCTTTACAAAAAATTGTCGAAGGCGATAAAGAAAAAATCTTAGGATTAAATGAGAAAATGCGACAACGCGTGATCGGACAAGATGACGCTGTAAATTTAGTAAGCGATGCGATTATGCGGCAACGGGCAGGCATGCAAGATAGCAAACGACCCATTGGAAGTTTCTTGTTTTTGGGTCCGACAGGTGTAGGGAAAACCGAAGTGGCTCGGACGCTTGCGGATGCACTCTTTGATAATGAAAATCAAATCATTCGTATCGATATGTCCGAATACATGGAACGGTTTTCTGTCTCCCGCTTAATTGGATCGCCTCCTGGCTATGTTGGGTTTGAAGAAGGGGGACAACTTACCGAAAAAGTTCGTCGTAACCCATATTCCATTGTCCTTTTTGATGAAATTGAAAAAGCGCATCCTGAAGTGTTTAATTTATTGCTACAAATGATGGATGAAGGGCGTTTAACGGATTCGCAAGGAAGGATGATTGATTTTAAAAATACAGTTATTATCATGACCTCAAATTTAGGATCTGAGGCGCTACTTGAAGGGAAAAAAACTGAAGTAGAATCCTTATTACAACGGACATTTAAACCTGAATTTTTAAATCGTATCGATGAAATTGTCTACTTTAATCCACTCGATAAGGATGTTCAAGAAATGATTGTCGGTCGTATGCTCAAAGATGTTGAAGAACGATTAGCCTTACAAAATATTTTAGTAAGTTTTGATGAATCGATTGAAAGTTGGGTGATCGAACAAGCGTTTAATCAAGAATATGGAGCTCGACCTTTGAAACGTTTTATTCAAAAACAAATCGAAACGTATCTAGCCAAGCAATAC
>JAURLC010000060.1 GCA_030831415.1 Bacillota bacterium
GGGAGTGATACTTTTGTGACATATGAAGGCATCATGGGATGGAATTTTGGTCCGCAACTCCTTCCGTTAGAAGTTGATGATTTTATTCTTCAATAACGTCCATTAAAGCAAAGGAATCCGGTACCGGATTCCTTTTTCTATATTTGAAAATGCCGATGGATTCGTGTAAGATAAATGAGCAATGCACCATTAGCTCAGTTGGTAGAGCAGCTGACTCTTAATCAGCGGGTCATAGGTTCGAGCCCTATATGGTGTACCATGAATACTATGACATCTTCGCTGGAAGATGTTTTTTTTATAAAAAATGATTAAAATAAAGAAGATGAAAGCCAACAAAGCGCTTTATAAAAAAATATATGCTGGATTAACCGATTCAGTCTTTAAATATGTAACGGCAGAAAATTTATCGGAAAGTTTAGGGATTTATCCAGAAATTATTGCGATGGCGATGGCTAAATTTGATCCTCTTATCCGTATGGATACGGAAGCCAATTTAATGAAGTTATTACCAGAATTAGAACTGTATTTAAACGTCAATCCAAAGAAAAAAGACAAAAATGAAGGGAAACCTGCAAAACCTCAATTATCGTTTAGTGATTTTGTTTATGAGAAAATGACCGTCGGTGGAATAGTCGATAAGGCGATAGTGTTATCCGAAGACGATTTAATGCTCGCGATCAATTTGATCCACGAAGAACTTAATCGTCGTAAAAAATAAAAAATGGTCGGAACGATGAGATTCGAACTCACGACCTCTACCACCCCAAGGTAGCGCACTACCAAGCTGTGCTACGTCCCGTCCGTAAGTATTGTAGATGAAAATTGAATGGGTTGCAATCACGACTCCATCAAATGATATAAAAAAAAGAACCCCTTTGATGGTCTTTAGTAATAGGAGGAAATGGCTTGAGCAAGACGATGATTGATCAAGACATCTTTCTTCAATTCAAACGGCGTAATCATGATGCGTTTCAATGCGTGTATGATACGTACCACTCGCTTTGTCACGTCATTATTTACTCCATTTTAAAACATAAAGAATGGAGTGAGGACGTGTTACAAGATGTGTTTGTCAAAGCGTATGAAAAAGCACCCACGTGTCAATCTAACCAAACGTTACAGGCATGGTTAGCATTGATTGCGAAAAACACGGCATTGAATGCGCTAGCGAAGAAAAAAGAACTGAGTTGGCAAGAGGCGTATGAGGATTATCTTCCTCAAGAAGAAGTACACGATGTGTTTCAAACGTGGCATCGTCAACTAACGGATAAAGAAAATCTTATCCTTGCCTATAAACTCGTGTATGATCTTGGATTTGAAACCATCGCACGATTACTCAATATGTCCGTTACGTCC
Organism: Bacillota bacterium; assembly: GCA_030831415.1. Taxonomy (GTDB): domain Bacteria; phylum Bacillota_I; class Bacilli_A; order RFN20; family CAG-826; genus UBA970. Next base: position 1,357 of record JAURLC010000060.1, read on the forward strand.
GTATATCAACATTACAAACAATGCTTAGAAAAAATAAAGGAGGATTACGTATGAAAGAGCAGCTTAGTTCATTAGAAAAGAAAATTCGCGCGTCTGGCAATGTTTATTTTTCTTCTTTCCAACGTCCTCGCCTCGTATCTTTTCCAAAAAAACGATCGTTTTGGAATACTTCATGGGTGGTTCCTTCTTTGTTTTCCACCACGTTTGGTGTCTTGCTCGTTACTTTAACCTTACAGGCAACGCAAGCCCGTGGTGCTTTCGAAGATGCGATCGGGTTGACGCCTCTGAATACCGTTGTTTATCCGCGCTGGAATGATGCAAGTTCTGAAGATATGCTTGGGGGAACCTTTCTTAAAGATGCGATTTCTTCCTTCACTTCTTCCACGTTACCGGCAATGAGCTCATCCCAGGAAAATGTTTTATATTCTCCCTTATCCAGTTACATAACCTTAGCGATGCTTTATGAAGCAAGTCAAGAACAGACACAAGAAGAATTACAGTCCTTTTTAACCATTGAAGATGATTTGTTGTTACGTCGGGAAATAGCTTCTATCTTTCGCTCATCCTATCAACAACGATATCAAGGGACCAATCCTGTTCTCCAATCCCGTTTAGCGAATGCGATGTTTATTAAAGATACATACCCGATTCAAGCGTCGTATACCGACCTGCTTGCTTCCTCTTATTTTGCTGAAGTGTTTCATACGTCTTTTGATCAACGTTCAAAACAAGATATCGTTGATTGGATCAATCAAAAGACGAACGATTTTTTATCGATTGAACCAGAAGAACTGTCGATTCAAGCGTCAACACAATGGTTGCTTTACAATACGTTGTACATGCGTGCAAATTGGTTGACTCCATTTGAAGACAATCAAACACAAGAAGAAATTTTTACACCCGATTACGGTAGCGCTCTTCGTGTCAACATGATGAAAAAAACGTTGCCCAATGCTCGCATGATTTCTCAGGAAACGTATACGATGATAACGGATGACGCCTTTGGTGGTTACCAATTTCATTACGTCTTGCCATCCATGAATGATTCTGTTGAAGCCTTATTATCCACCGATGGATTTTTATCCCAACTTGAAGACGATCAAGAAGAAACCTTCGTTGAAGAAATCAACGTTTATGTTCCTCAATTTTCCCTCATTAATACGCTCGATTTAAAATCATGGATGGCCCCGATGATGCCTTCACTCTTCGATCCATCGTTGGCCAATTTATCCAACGCAGGAGAAGGTTTATTTGTGCAGTCATTAAAGCAAGATGCACGCGTCGATGTATTTGAACAAGGATTTGAAGCGGCCGCCGTTACAGAAGCGGATGTGGGTACCACCTCTGCGCCGATGCAACCAACCTTGGAAGTTCGCCTTGATCGCTCCTTTATTTTTCTGATCACCAACGAACAAGGATTGCTTCATTTTATTGGTATTGTTCATCAACCGATTGAGGCATAAGGCTTCTTTCTTTTATTGTGAGTTATTTGACCTATAATAAAAGGTTGAGGATAGTGCATGGATCAAAAATTTATCGTCATAAAAGAGGCGCGTGAAAATAATTTAAAAGCGGTAAACTTATCGATTCCAAAGGATAAATTAATCGTTTTTACCGGGTTATCCGGAAGTGGTAAAACCACGCTAGCCTTTGACACCATTTACATGGAAGGCCAACGTCGATATGTGGAATCGTTGTCCAGTTATGCCCGTCAATTTTTAGGAAATGTCGAAAAGCCCGATGTAGAATCCATTGAAGGGTTATCACCTGCGATATCAATCGATCAAAAGACGACCTCACATAATCCACGATCTACGGTCGGGACGGTCACAGAAATTTATGACTATTTACGGTTGCTATTTGCCCGTGTGGGAGTTCCTTTTTGCCCGACCCATCATGAACCCATTGTTGCCTTTTCTTCACCTCAAATGGTCAACGTCATCCTTCAACATCCTGAAGGAACCAAACTTCAAATTCTAGCGCCTCTTGTTCAAAACGAAAAAGGGACGCATAAAGCGACGTTAGAAAAAATTAAACGTGCTGGATTTGAGCGCGTGCGTGTCAATGGTGCATTTATTCGCATTGATGAAGTTGAAGAATTAGAAAAAAACAAGAAACATACAATCGCGATTGTCATTGATCGGCTCGTCATGAAACAAGACATTCGCTCACGGTTATATGATGCAGTCGAGTTAGCGTTAGATTGGTCCAAAGGGTATGTGATTGCCCATGTCGAAGGGGTTGATCATTTATTTTCTTCGCATCATGCGTGTAAACATTGTGGGTTTTCCGTGCCTAAACTCGAACCTCGATTATTTAGTTTTAACGCTCCGATGGGAAGTTGTCCCGATTGTCATGGATTAGGTATCAAACGGGAAGTCGATGTCACGCGCCTTATTCCTGATGCAACCTTATCGATTCAAGAGGGGGCGATTCAATTTTTTAAAAACATGATTGGAACGACCAATCTTTATTGGCAAGAATTTAAAATGTTATGCCAACTCTATGAGATTCCTTTAGGCAAACCGTATTATTTACTTACGGATGCTCAAAAGAAAATTATTTTAGAAGGATCACCCAAAATCCACCAATATCAATTAAAGTCATCCAGTGGTAATGTCATCAACCGCTTTGATCGCATTGAAGGAATTAAAGCAAAGTTAGAACGTTTATATAACGAAACACAATCGGAAATGATGCGCGAATTTTATGAGCGTTATTTTACTGATCGCACATGCACCACATGCCAAGGAGCACGACTCAACGAAAAAGTGCTCGCCGTGAAAGTTGGAAAGCAAAATATTTATCAAGTAACGTTAATGTCAGTTGTCGAACTTAACCAATGGTTAACAGGGTTAGATTCCCAATTAAGCGAATCGGAAAAAACAATTGCACGTCTTGTTTTAAAAGAAATTAGTTCACGTGCTGGGTTTTTAGAAAATGTCGGTTTGGATTACTTAACGTTAGCAAGAACAGCCATGACGTTATCGGGTGGTGAAGCTCAACGAATTCGTTTGGCAACACAAATTGGTTCACGCCTGACAGGAGTGTTATATGTCTTAGATGAACCTTCCATTGGGTTACACCAACGCGATAATACACGCTTACTTCATACGTTAAAAACCATGCGCGATATTGGCAATACACTCATCGTCGTCGAACATGATGAAGAAACGATGCGGGAAGCAGATTACATTGTTGACATCGGACCCGGTGCAGGGTTGGCCGGAGGTGAAGTCGTCGCCCAAGGATCGGTGAAGGACTTAATGAATGAACCACGGTCGATTACCGGTGATTATTTAGCCGGTCGTAAGTTTATTCCTGTTCCCATTAAACGAAAAAGTGGCAATGGGAAATCCCTTGAGATTAAAGGGGCCAAAGCGAATAATTTAAAAGGTATTCATGTCACAATTCCATTAGGAAAACTTGTGGTGGTAACCGGCGTATCAGGTTCGGGAAAATCGACATTAATTAATGATATATTGTATCAAGCCATCTTAAAAACCTTAACGCGGGCGGATGTCACTCCAGGCGACCATCAATCGATCAAAGGATTAGAGCATATTGATAAATGTATTAATATATCCCAAGATCCGATTGGACGAACTCCCCGTAGTAATCCAGCAACGTACACCAAAGTGTTTGATGAGATTCGCGATTTATTTGCAGATACCATTGAAGCACGAAGTCGCGGCTTTGACAAAGGACGCTTTTCCTTTAACGTTCCTGGAGGGCGGTGTGAAGTATGCCAAGGCGATGGCGTCAAACGTATTCCGATGAACTTCCTTCCCGATGTATACGTCAAATGTGAGGCGTGTGAAGGAAAGCGTTATAACGAAGAAACGTTATCGTGTACGTACAAAGATAAAAATATTCATGATGTATTAGAAATGACAGCAGAAGATGCAGTCGTGTTTTTTGAAAACCGTACGAGTATCGCTCGACGCTTACAAACGTTATGTGATGTTGGATTAGGGTACATGAAACTTGGTCAATCGGCGACGACACTTTCCGGTGGGGAAGCCCAACGCGTTAAGCTTGCTTTTGAACTCCAAAAACGACCTACCGGCAAAACCTTGTATATTTTAGATGAACCGACCACAGGCTTACACATTGATGACGTCGCCCGACTCGTCACCGTATTACAAAAAATTGTTGATCAAGGGGATTCTGTCCTTGTCATTGAACATAACTTAGATGTCATTAAAGTTGCCGATCATCTTCTCGACTTAGGTCCAGAGGGTGGTGATCGGGGTGGACGCATCGTAGCCCAAGGCACACCAGAAGAAGTAAGCAAAGTTAGTGGTTCGTATACCGGACAATATTTAAAACCGTACTTATCTCGCAAAGGGTAGATACGCGGTGGGATATCCGTTAAAATAAAACTCGAGGTATCAACATGGACATTGTAACGATTGCATTATTATTTGGCGGAGGCGGAGCGTTTGGCTTTGGTATATACCAATTCATTCGATCCTTACATGCATTTTTTGTGTTGAAGTTAACCAAACAATCACCTTATCAAACGATTGGATTGCATCACTTTTCTTGGATTGTGCTTGCTTCGGGAGGTTTAGGTGTCATGAGTTTCGCACTGATTCAAACCATCGAAGGTGGCGATACGATGATGGCGTTTTCCAATCCATTTTTATTCGTCTTATCAGGATTATGGTTATGGACCGCAATTCGCCTCAAAGGAAAACAAGACATTTCCGATCAATTTCATCCTTTATTATCGTCAACCATCATATTACTTATTGTCCCTACGGCCGTTTTCTTTTATTTAACCTTAGAAAGTATCGAACCTATTTTTAGTTATCCACTTCCAAAAGGCATTCCTTTTGAGAATCCGTTAATTACCTTTTATGCTGCGTTTATTTTATCCGGTGCCTTACTTGCTTACCAATTATCAGAATACGAATTTATTAAACGAGGCAAGAAAAAAGGCTTTGTAGAAGATGTATTTTTAATCGCCTTTCCTGCAGGGATTGTTGGAGCTCGTTTATGGTATGTATGGGGCCAATGGGATTTAGAATTTGCGGGTGAGCCCATATGGAAGATTTTTGCGGTATGGGAAGGCGGATTAGCCATAATGGGAGGTGCGCTTGGCGGTGCACTCGTAGGTATTCTTTATGTGTATTTCAAACGTAAAGATATTAACATCATTCAAACGGTCGACTGGGTTATTCCCACAATCTTGGTCGCTCAAGCGATTGGACGTTGGGGAAACTTCTTTAATCAAGAAGTGTATGGTGCGGTTGCAGACGTTAATCAATGGATGTGGTTGCCAACGTTTATACGTGAGCAAATGACAATTTTTGGTGAGTTTAGAACGCCGTTATTTTTCATTGAATCCTTGATTAATTTAACGGGATATTTTGTTTTACGCTTTGGCTTAGGCTTCGGGTTGAAACGATACATAAAGCCTGGTGATATCGCGCTTGGTTATTTAGTCTGGTATGGCTTAACACGCGGAATTATGGAACCTCTACGCGATCCTACCTATAACATGGGTAATCAAGGCGATTGGAGTTTTGTGTGGGGGTGGGTTTTCTTTGGAATAGGGTTGCTTGCTATTCTCTTGAATCATCTCCTTCAACAGCGATTAGGAAAAAAAGATGTATAAAGGTATATTCTTTGATTTAGACGGCACGATCGCCGACACCGAACTCGTTGTGATCATGACGATGCTATCTTTTGTTGAGACATATACCCCAAATCAAAAGGTGACGCTACACCAATTGCTAAAAATTTCGGGTCCTCCGATTAAAGATACCTTACATCAATACTTCCCAAACGAGGATGTTGAAAAACTTATTCCTGAATTTGCCACGAAGGCTCGTGAATTTTATCCTAAATACGCAGTTGCTTTCCCGCATATTAACGCGGTTATTCAACGGCTAAAAGAACGAGGGATCGCCACGGGTATTGTCACAAGCAAATTACGTCTCAATGCTTTGCTCACCTTAGATGTCATTGGGATGAAGGATACCTTTGATTGGATCATTACCCTTGATGAAGTGAAACACCCTAAACCCAATCCAGATGGATTGCATCGATGTTTACAACATTTCCAATTAAACCCTGAAGAGGTGTTGTTTGTTGGGGATACCATCTATGATTATCAAGCGGGTAAAAACGCCGGTGTGGATACTGCGCTCGTGACGTGGTCGTTACGATCGTTTGATGCATCGGTTCAACCTACCTTTTGGATTGATGACTTTGCAACTTTTTTTGAGACGATTGCACGTAAACATTAAAACAAACCTGATACGTTTTTTCATGAAAATGCGTTAAAATAAACTATCATGAGTTCCCGTGATGTCATTTTATTAACTGGTATGTCTGGTGCAGGTAAATCCACTGCACTTTTAGCGTTCGAAGAATTAGGATTTCGATGCATTGATAATCCACCAGCAGACTTGTATGGGGCATTATTCGAACTTGTTCATCATGAAGCCAAAACGACAAAAACGCTCATTAGTGTCAACTTATTAAATGCCAAACGGGCAATCGAAAAAGCACGTCAGATTGAAGGGCTTCACATCCATGTGTTATGTTTGGTCGCTTCCTTACCGGACATCTTATCCCGTTATAAACTAACGCGACATTTACATCCGCTTCAAGCCGAAGGATATACGCTGGCAAAGGCCATTGATACGGATTTAAGCCTTGTAGAGGCTATTCGACCGGATATCGATGATTTGTTTGATACAACAGGGATGAAAGTATCTTTTTTTAAAGAAAAGTTACTTCACCTATTTCGTCAAAATCCAACGAAAACAATGAATGTTTCCTTAGTAAGCTTTGGCTTTAAGCATGGTTTACCCATGGATGCGGACATGGTATTCGATGTCCGTATTTTGGACAATCCTTTTCATGTAGCTTCGTTGAAAATGTTATCAGGGTTAGATGAAAAGATTATCGATTTTGTTCAAACGCAACCTTTATTTCAATCCTTAATGAAGCGCGTAGAACGAGAATTCTTACAATATTTAACGTTGGTTATTGAACAAAAACGTCATTATTATGAATTTGCAATCGGCTGCACAGGGGGACGTCACCGCTCGGTGGTATTCGTTGAACATTTAGCGTCCATCCTCAAACAAGACCCTCGCCTTGATGTGACCATTTATCATCGAGATATTGATAAGTTTGTGAACCAAGAATAACGATGCAAGCGAGTTCCTTTACGAGTTTTGTTAAAGAAGAATTAACAACCAAACCGTATGATCCTGCACGTCGGCTTGCGATGATGGCAGGTTTTATAAAAAATAACGGGCGTTTTTCATGGACGAAACAATCCGCGAAATTAACGCTGACGACGACATATTCAAAAATTGCCAACTTTATGTATGCCACAAGTGTTGAACTGTTTGGACGTAAACCTCATTTTGAATATAAAACGGCATCCCGTTTTTCAAAACGGCGCATATATGAAATCGTGTTTGATGAAGGGGTTGATCAAATCCTTGAAAGGATTCATCTTGATTTTGCTTCCTCGAGCAAAGATTACTTAAATCAGTTTTCAACACCTGATTTAGTCGCAGGCTATATGAGTGGTTTGTTTCTAGCTTCAGGTAGTGTCAATCATCCTCAAAGCTCTCATTATCATTTAGAGGTTTCTTCAGAGGATGAAGATTGGCTTCATGGTGTTTTGCGTTTATTAAAGAGGGTTAAAAACTTGACCGTTGATTTTCGCATCGCACCACGAAAAAATAAGTGGATATTATACGTGAAAAAATCCGATCAAATTGCCGATTTCCTTATTTTTCTTGGGGCAACTGAATCAACCTTGGAATATGAAAATGTTCGTGTAGCCCGTGACTTTTCAAATAGTGAAAACCGTTTGCAAATTTGTGAAAACGCCAACATGCGCAAAACCATTGAAGCGGCCCAACGCCAAATTGAAGATATTCGTCTCATTGATAAGGTCGTTGGGTTGCACCATCTTGATCATCCTAAACTCGTCACCCTAGCTCGGTTGCGTTTAGAACACGACTCGAGTTCCTTGGATGAACTCTCCACATTAATGAAACAAGCGTTTCCTACCGCTGTGAGTAAGTCAAATCTCAATCATTTGTTTCGTTCCCTTCATCAACTTGCCAATAAATTAAGAGGGAAACCTCATGCTTAGTGTTTCGATTCAACTCGGTAAACGCATCACCTACTTGCGAACGAAAAAGGGGTGGTCACAACTCGATCTTTCCCTTGAGGCAAACATTAATAAAAATTACCTTTCGGATTTAGAACACGGACGTCGTAATCCTAGTTTGGTTATTTTAACTCGACTAGCACATGTCTTTAACATGGATTTATCCGAATTGCTAAAAGGGATTACATTTCTTGAATAAACTCATGTCTAAATGTTTATTCTTGAGAAGGTTTCTTATATAATGAGTGAGGTAATTTACCAGGAGGAACTTTTATGGCGATTAAAGTAGCAATTAATGGTTTCGGTCGTATCGGACGTTTATCGTTCCGTCGTATGGTCGAAGTTGGAGGATTTGAAATCGTTGCCATCAACGATTTAACCGATGCAAAAACCCTCACGTATTTATTAAAATATGACACAACTCATGGTCGTTTCAAAGGTGGCGAGCTTTCTACCTCTGAAGATGGCAAAGCGATTGTCTTCAATGGCAAGGCGATTCCAGTCTTAGGTCAACCTGATCCAGCGTTATTAAACTGGAAAGATTTTGGTGTTGATATCGTATTAGAATGTACGGGTCGATTAAAAGGAAAAGATGATGCGGTTGTCCACGTTGAAAAAGGTGGTGCAAAAGGCGTCATTATCTCCGCACCTTCCGATGCGGTCACCCCAACCTTTGTCTTTGGTGTCAATGATGCTAAATTAACCAAAGAAATGACCGTTATTTCTGGTGCAAGCTGCACCACCAACTGCTTAGCCCCTGTGGTGAAAGTTTTAGAAGACAATTATGGTATTGAAACGGGTTTAATGACCACGGTTCATGCTTACACCAACGATCAAACGACGTTGGACTTAGTGAAGAAAGGCGATAACCGTCGTGGCCGTGCTGCTGCTGCTAACATCGTCCCATCCTCCACGGGTGCTGCGAAAGCGTTGCACTTAGTCATCCCTGAAATTAAAGGGAAACTCAACGGTGCCGCCTTACGCGTCCCTGTCATCGATGGAAGTTTAGTGGATTTGACGGTGACATTAAAGAAACCTGTTAAAGATGAAGCCGAAGTCAATGGTTTAATGAAAGCTGCCTCTACTGGCGCTCTTAAAGATGTCCTTGGGTATACCGAAGATGAAATTGTTAGCTCTGACATCATTGGAGAAACCCATGGTTCGCTCTATGATGCAACTCAAATCAAATTACTCGTCAATGCTGAAGGCAAGCAACTCTTAAAAGTTGTCTCCTGGTATGACAATGAATATTCCTTCACCTCACAATACATTCGCTTAGCGAAACGATTTGCTGAAGTGCTCGGAGTGAAATAAAACCATAACGTAACCAAACACTCACGGGCTCCGTGAGTGTTTTTCTTTCAAGGAGAAAACATGAAAACCTTATCCACCTTACCTGCCTTGTTGAATCAAACGGTGTTTGTCCGCGTGGATTTTAATGTTCCATTGAAAGATGGAACCATTCGTGATGATAATCGTATTGTTGCCGCTTTACCCACGATAAAAGCATTACTTGCTAAAGGAGCAAAACTCGTTTTGCTTTCCCATTTAGGCAAGATTCGTCATAAAGATCCAAGCAAACTGGAAGGGGATATTAAGAAAAACAATTTAGCGATTGTAGCCCCCCATCTTGCTTCCTTACTGGACGTGAAGGTTGAATTTTCCGAAGCGACTCGCGGGGAAACATTACAACAAAAAGTCCACGCCCTACAAGCGGGTGAAGTATTACTCGTCCAAAATACTCGCTATGAAGTTGGTGAAGAAAAAAATAATCTTGAACTTGCACAAGCATGGGCTGATTTAGCCGATGCCTTTGTCATGGATGCATTTGGGAGTGCCCATCGTGCCCATGCTTCCACAGCAGGATTACCAACATTATTAAAACAAAAAGGCAAACCGGTTGCCGTTGGTTCCTTAGTGGAAAAAGAACTTGTCGCATTAGCAAAAGTTGTTTCCGTTGATTCATCCGCCCGTCCCTACGTAGCAATTATGGGTGGTTTGAAAGTATCCGATAAAATTAAAGTATTAGAAGAACTCATCGATAAATGTGACAAAATTTTGATTGGTGGGGCGATGACGTATACCTTCTTAAAAGCGCAAGGTAAACACGTTGGAAGTTCACCTTTTGAAGGCGATCAACTTGATTTTGCCCGTCACTTAATGGAAAAAGCTGGCGATAAGCTTGTCTTAGCCTCCGACTTTGTCGCGACGGATTCCTTTGATAATCCAACGGTTTTTGAAACGCATGAAGGCGAAATTAAAGGGGAGATGATGGGAATGGACATTGGTCCCAAAACTATCCAACGATTTAAAACAGAAATCGCCAAAGCCAAAACGTTATTTTGGAATGGACCGATGGGGGTGTTTGAAAAACCACAATTTACCCAAGGGACGTTAGCGATTTGCCAAGCCGTTCGTCAATTAGGAAAAACTGCCTTTACCGTGTGTGGGGGTGGCGATTCTGCTGCTGCGGTTGCTCAATTTGGATTTATGGATGACTTTTCCCACGTCTCAACGGGTGGAGGGGCATCATTAGAAATGATTGAAAACGCCGGTCACCTTCCCGGGATCGACGTCATTGAGGATTAACATATGAGAAAAAAATTATTACTTGGAAATTGGAAGATGAACTTACTCGTCGGGGAAGCCAAAGCGTTTGCCCTAGCGAGTACCTCATTAACGCAAAAAGCAAAAGAGCATCAAATTATGCTGGGTGTTGCTCCGACCTATTTAGGCTTACAAACCGTCTTAGCGAGCAATCCTGAACTTATTGTTGCTGCCCAAGACATGCATTTTGAATCTAAAGGGGCGTTTACAGGAGAAATTTCAGGAGACATGCTCAAAGACTTAGGTGTTTCTTGGACACTCATTGGACATTCCGAACGTCGTTCGTATTTTGGAGAAACCAATTTTTCTTGCAATAAAAAAATCAAAAAAGCGTTATCCCTTGGCTTTACGGTTGTGTATTGTGTCGGTGAAACCGCCAAAGAATACGAAGAAAATCAAACCAAGCAAATTATCCACGATCAATTAAGTGTCGGTTTACAAGGTGTCAGTGAAGAAGAATTTTCCCGTATTGTCATCGCATATGAACCGGTTTGGTCCATTGGGACAGGGTTAAATGCGAGTGCGGAACATGCTCAAGACATTTGTTCTTATATTCGTCAAACATTAGCGACGTTATCCTCAAGTAAAGCTTCCGACGCGATTCAAATTCTGTATGGCGGTTCGGTCAAACCTACCAATGTCAAAACGTATTTATTACAAAATGACGTCGATGGCGCGCTCGTTGGTGGTGCTTCGTTAACAGTGGAATCCTTTGAAGCATTGCTGAATGAAATGATTTAAAATCCTTTATACTATTTTTAATTGGAGGTTTCGTCTATGAATGAACAATTTCGTTATCAAGCGTATGAAGGAAGTACGACATCCCCGCTCGTTAAAGTCTTTTCGTGGATGGCGGTTGCCCTTGGCATTACGGCTTTAACATCGTTTGGTGTATATGGTGCCTTAATTACCGGTTTATTACCGGTGGAATCTTACATGAGTGTGGTGGTTGGCTCATCCATCGTTCTTTTTATTACCTATCTTTGGATTTTGTTTTCTGGCATGTTGCGAGGGCGAGGCAATCCGCTCATCCCGTTTGTGATCTATGCCGGGTCCATGGGAGTTGTTTTATCCTCATTAGGACTTATTTATGAAGCCGAACTTATTGGAACGTCCTTTTTAGTCTCCGCGCTAGTCTTTGGCGTATTTGCTATTTATGGAGCTTACACCAAGTCTAACTTAACGAGTCTAGGTCAATTTATTACCGTTGCTTTATTTGGAGCGATTGTCTTAATGATCATTAATTTATTTGTCGGAAGTGCACAAATGGATTGGATTTTATCCTTCACCGTCTTTGGTATTGTCTTACTCATGGTTGCCTATCAAGTATGGTGGGTTAAACAAATTGCTGCTGCAGGTGCTCTGGATCGAAATCAATCCATCATTGCTGCGCTTAGCTTATATATTTCCTTTATTAATATCTTCCTTCGAGTCTTACGTTATGTAGCCATGTCTCGTCGCCGTTAAGATCATCTCATCCTAATGATAGAAAAACCCATTGAAAAATGGGTTTTTTTAATGGTTTTAGCATACAAAATTAAAAAACTGTTAGAAGTTGAGCGTTCTCTCTTGCAATGGTTAGGGTTATATGGTTTAATTCTAACTGCGCCTGCCTCGGCAGATGCGAATACAAGGGTTTAATTTACGCCTTCATGTGCGTTAAATAAAGTCAAAATAATCTCAATTATTTCTTGACTTACCAAAAGGTCCTTGATATTCTTATACAGCACACGTCAAAGGAGTAATCCTTTTTTTACGAGAGTAAAGCGTGGGGCACTGATCTTTGAAAACTAAGCAAAACAAGACAAACAAAAAAACGTCAATTTTTTTCTTTTTAAGAAATTTAGAACAAAACCAAATAATTTAACTAAAAATTTTAAGCCAGTTAATAATTTCTTGCAAATAAATAATAATATTTATATGGGTGGTGATTGTACTAATAATAATTATATGAAAACTGCTCAGATGGCTTATCAGCAAGGTGTGTATGTTGCAAAAAGATTAAATGGACAAATATCTGAGAATGAAGAATTTAAATATAATCATAATGGTTCTGCATTAAATA
>JAURLC010000061.1 GCA_030831415.1 Bacillota bacterium
AAAAGGATCATCTTTTTCAAAGAATGGCGAGTTTTCTGGTTTTTGATACGTTGCAGTCACGACATATCCGTCGCCCAAATCGGAGAATTGGTAGGCTGCTTTATTACCAAAATCCGCCACATAAACGCGGCCCTGATCGTCGACATGGACACCACGAGGTCGATCTAAAATACCTTCACCTATGACATCAATTTCATCGGTTAACAAATTATATTTAACGACGCTTTGATTGCCTTCATCTGCAATATATAACACATCATCCGAGGATACATACACATCTTGAGGACTGGATAATTCATAAGGACCAATAAACGTGGTAATCGATAAAGGAACATAGGCATCTTGGGTTTGAATGAGTTGTTCGCGAGAGGTACTGTACGTATACGTGTTATACGGTAAACCATTATCTGCGAAGGTAGGGTTAACGGTCCGTTGTGGCATCCACAAAGACAAGAACGTAAAACCTAATATTACAACAACGCTCTTTTTCATTTATTTGAGCCCCGAATGAGCCATTGTTGACATAACTTGGCTTTGTAAAATAATAAATAAGACTAAGTTAGGAATGAACATGAGCAAGGACGCAGCAGCGGCCATCCCTTGACCAGCAATCGTGTTACCAATACCCGATGTTAAGGTTTGTAAGAAGAACGCTAACGTACGTAAACTTTCATCATTAATAAAAAGCGTCGAGGTTGAGGTATCATTCCAGATAAGTTGGAAGGCTAAAATACCGACCGTTGCAACCGCTGGAGCTATCATCGGCATAATGACCTTAAAGAAAATTTGCATTTCACTCGCCCCGTCAATACGGGCAGCTTCAATAAAATCATTGGGAATTTGATCAATAAATTGTTTAATCAAAAACATCGCAACTGGCATTGTTATGAGCGGAAATATATGCGCCAGATACGTATCGATCATCCCTGATTGAGCGACCACAATATATCGAGGAATTTGCACTGCTATCGGAACAAACATTAACGAAATGGTGTTAATTTCAAAGAGGAATTTTTTACCTTTAAATTTTAGTTTGGCTAACCCGTAAGCGGATAACGCCGTAAATAAAATCGCTAATCCGACCCCGATGACCGTGACAAAAAGCGAGTTTAACACATAACGAGAGAAGGGAATACCTGAGGTAGAAACGATCCGGGCAAGTTCTAAGAAATTATCAAAGGTCGGATTACGGACAAAGAAGGTTGGAGGATAGGCAAATAATTCGGATTGAGGTTTAAAAGCATGATTAATAATGAATAATATCGGTAAAATCATCAGCGTTGAAAAACTAATCAAAATGATGAAAAAAGGAAGTTGGCCTTTATGGTAACGGTCAGGATTAATTTGTGTACCTAGAAATTTGGAAGCCATTAGTCTACCTCCCCGAGTAATTTCCACGTTAACTTACTAATGCCATACACCATAAGTAACAACACCACGGAGACTGCAGCAGCATATCCCATTAAATAGCGTAAAAAGCCAAAATCTTCAATATGGTTCACAATGAGTTGACCTGCATAGTTAGGTGTTGGATTGGTGCCACTTAGGGCAACACCAATGGCACCGGCTTGGAATGTGCCTACGACGGCCATAACCGCACCAAAAATCATTTGTGGCTTCATCGCTGGAATCGTGACGTAAATAATTTCTTGGAACCAATTTTTAATCCCATCGATATAGGCTGCTTCATACAAGGTTCGATCAACATTTAAAATACCGGCTAGCATCGCTAAGAAGCCAACCCCAATCGAACTCCATAATGACACAACAATCATAATGGTCATGAGCATGTCAGGACTTTGTAAAAATTGAATGGGTTCAATAATTAATCCCCAATCCAAAAGAATAGCATTGAGATACCCTTGGGCATCCCCCGAGAAAATGATGCGCCACATCGCCGCCATCGCAATCCCCGCCGTCAATGAAGGAGAATAAAAAATAATCGCCAAAATCGTTCGTGGAATTTTTGGTAAGTGGGATAACATCCATGCCACGATGAAAGAAAGGAAATAGCCTACCGGGCCAACGATAAAGGCAAAACGAAGGGTATTGGGAAGGACATAGCGCATAAACACCGTATCAAGGGTGATGAGTTCAATAAAATTTCGAATCCCAATCCATTCAGGTGTCTGAATCGAGTTAAAGAAAGTAAACGATAAACCTATGGCCGCAATGACGGGTACCACAATAAACAAGGCAAAGAAAAACCAATACGGGACAATAAACCATGCTGGACGATTCATCCGATCCAATACTTTATTGATCATGTTCAATTAACCACCTATCGATATTGTCGATTGTCGGAACCAAATAAGGTTTCAGAATTTCACCACGGAACGTATACCCAAATTCTTCCATTTTATAAATAATTTCTCGATTGGCAATTCGCACCGCTTCATCCAGGGCTTGACGAGGATTCACACCGTTGAAGACGATGTTCGTCCAAGCATTGGAAATTTCACGTTCAACCATGTATGTACCAGGAATGCGGCTCGCTTCAAGCGCATAGTCCCATTGTTCCAAAACGACATTCTTAAATTCTTGAGGCATACTGGATTGGGCAAAAGCATCTAAATTCGCGGAGTTCCAAAAATAGGCTTTTCCGTAGGTGCTTTGCAATGTTTGACCAAATTGGGCTTGAATATCCGTTGACATCCACCACTGTAAAAAATCCCAGCTTTCTTGGGGAAGATTCGTGTTGGCAAGAATCATCGACCCTTGTGCACCACTTGCAGCACTTCGATTAATGTCACCCGTTTCTGGATCACGTACACCAGGATGTAAATCCATCCCCCATAAACCATCTAATTCAGTAGCGGCAGAGGATAATAAGAGGTACGTTCCTAAGTCACCAATACCAATCGGAATCGTTCCATAACGGAAATTATTGTAAAAACTTGCCACGAATTTTGGAACATTGTATAACGTATATAATTCCGACATTAACGTTAATCCTTCGAGCGTGGCTTCTGAATTAATCGTCGTTGACATCCCATCTTCAGCATACAAGGACCCACCAAATTGATGGATAAAAGGTAAAGTTGCAACAAAAGGTTTTAATCCAGAGTACTGGGATAAGGGAACAAAATAATTGAGGCCATAACTTTGTAATAAAGGTAAGGATCCAATAACATCATCCCACGTTTGAGGAACTTCATCTAATCCAATCGACGATAAAATGTCGCGACGGTAAAAGGTAACCCAAAAGTTTTGAGTTCCAGGTAATCCATACACTCCTTCTTCAAAAATATAAGGAATCATGGCACCTTTTGAGAAATGGGATACCGCTTCTGTATAACCATCAAACTGACGTAAATCAAGAGCAGCATCTCGGGCAGCAAAATCATAAGGAATCCAATGATTCACGCCTAAGGCAATATCAGGAGACTCACCGGAAATATTCGAAAGAATTAATTTATTTTCATCAGGCATTTGGGATAACGTCACACGACGTGTTCCAGGATAGGATTGATCGATCATTGCCTGCATAATTTCAATGTATTGTCGAGGATGATTGACCCATACGTTTAAATCTTCTTCGTTCATATCCGTTGCTGAGTATGGATTATTAATAAACGATAAAATTAAACGTGCCGATCCTTCATAAGCAGAACGAATAAAGTTTGCCGTCGGACGAGGAAGGGAGACCTTTCCGTGCACCATGGTTCGTTCAATTTCTAAAGAAGAACGGAAAAATTCCTGTAAAATGACGCCCAACATTTGATTGACGCTCGAGTCACCATCCGAAAATTGAACCATTCGACTCGGTAGTCGATTAATTTGAGCAGCGATCGAACGTAAACGTGAAATACTGACAACGACATTCGCTAATTGGGAAGGGCGTTGATTAATTGCCAAAGGAACAAGGCTTTCATAGAGTGCCTCTAATTGATCCGCCCACGTTTCAATATCTGTACGGGCATTAGGGAAATACGTTTCAATATCCCAATCGCGATATAAATCATTACTTCCAGCCGTGTAACGTTTTATCGCCAAAGACAAGGATTGAATATTGGCCATTAAATATTGAATCGTCTCGATGGCTTGTCGATATGGATAGTGAACTGCCTCTAACGTAATGGAATTAACACCTTCTTGTAAATAAAATTGATACGCTTCACCTTCTTCGTTACGTAAAGTTCGATTTTTAAATTGCATCGTAAATGGGAACGGAAACGCTTCCATCGTATCAAAGGGAACTTCTCCATTAATAAGGATGCGTCGATGTGCCATCATATCGTTGAGTAAATATTGACGATAACGGAATGAGAGATGATAATAACCCGCTGTTTCAACATCGATGGTATACGTGATAGATTGACCACCTTTTTCCCAAGAATCACCAAAAATTGTATTGAGACGAAGGAATTGAGTATCATAAGCCATGGCTGAGGCATCTTGTTCGGTACGTAAACGAATCGAAGAATCCGATCGTGCAACCATACTACGAGCAGAAATGAGCGATAACGTATTCACGACCTCTCCAGAAGGTTGAGATTGTAAATACCGTTCATAGGTTGGTAAGGAAGGTTTTTCAATCGCATAAACTGCCCCCACAAGAAAGGGAGCATTAACAAATTCAATTGAGATTTCATCCCCTGGTTCGACTAAAAAGGCAAAAGGACCAGCATGGAGCGTACGTGGATCTTGGAAGGAAACATTGGACCATTGTTTCACTTTTTGTGAGTTCGGTTGAAGCTCATTTTCATAACGATCTAAGGCAAATGTATCACTTACAAATTCCCACGAGGAAGGAAGTACCATTGCTTGAGCTTCGTAAAATTGTGTTTCACCGTTAATGCGAACACTAAATTTTGTATCCTCTACGCCATCGTCTAGTAGGTAGTAATCTAGTGAAAAATAATTAAGTGTCGTAAATCCAAAATCAAAGGTAAAGGTTAAAGGTGCATCATGATCTACTCGATAAATGGTGCGTCCTTCTCCTGTTTGATCGTCATAAGCGTCTTGTATCGATGAAGCAAGCGGGAAATCTTCGCTAAGAGGATTGCCAACTAATGCATCATTTACATACGTTGTTTGATAATCCGAGGCTGGATAATTTTGTTCCTCATATAACCTAGCTTTAGATGTATACGTTGGAATACCGTAGACATCGTTGAGAGAAGGATAATCATACAAATTCATTTGGTCAATCGAAGGAAAATACGTATCGATTGCAGTACTTGAAAAGCCACCCACAAGGACTAAAATAACAACACTCAAAATAAACACCATAAAGCTGATGGTGCCTCGTTTTAAAGAAAAGAAGAATGTTTTTATTTTATTCATTGTTTTTTTAAACGGATAGAAAACCTAAGAAGACACCCTCTTAGGTTTTCTAAAGAACGTCTGTTTAACTACCTAATGTGGTGAGTTGGTCTGTGACCAATGAATTAATTTGGGCTTGCCATTGTGCAGCATAGGTTGGTACCGCTGTGGAACCAGCTGTCACTAAATTATCCCAATTATATGCATTTTCTGGAAGGTAGACCCATGCCCAGAAATCTTTATACCCAGGTAGCCATTTATCCAAATCAGGTTTTGATTTTTCGATATTATCAAAAATGTAATCAATCCCTTCAATACCATCAACAAGATCACGAACGCGATCCCATACCCCATCATAGTCGGCAACAGGGAAACGGTCAAGGAAGTTGGGAGTTAATCCATCATCTAATGATTCTTGATAATCTTCTTCTAAAAGATCAAGGCGAGCATTCCATCCATCACGGCCAAACGTCATCCATTTTGCAAGTAAATACGCTTCTTCTGGATGGGCTGTTTGTGAGGAGATGGCTTGGAAATCTAAAATCGTCGGAGGGAAGAACCCTGCATCTCCTTGTGGATAAGGCCAGAATCCGAGTTCAAAGTCACGATTATCCATCGCATCTTTAATGACCCAGAATTGCCACGAACCTTCAATGTCCATAGCCGCATAACCGGTTTGAATCATATAGGTGCGTAATTCATCATTGTCTTCCGCATTCAAATCTTCTTCTGTGAAGCGGGTGGTTGTTCCATCGGTTAGTTGATGGAGATCAACTTTTGCTTCCATGGCATCAATCCACGATTGAGAGGTGTAATTAAATTGAGTACCATCCCACGTATCATATTGGGTTGATTCGTTGTTCATCGTTGGCCACACTTGTTGGAAATCAGGCGTTCCATACCATGTGTCCATGCCAACAACTAAGTTTTCTGTATTCACTAAATCAAAGTTTTTAATGTCTTTTGCGATATTCACAAATTCTTCAAAGGTCCAATCCTTAACAGGATATCCATCGTTATCAATACGATATTTTCCTTCAACGGTGCTTAAATTAGCCCGTTCAAAAATATTAAGATTAATGAGGATTCCTTTTAAAAATTGGAAAGAAGGCACTGCATATCGTTTGCCATTGTAAACTCCGGCTAGAGCAATATTATCGTAAACAAGCTCGGCGTCAGGATCTTCATCCCAATACTCTGCTACATCTAATGTTAATCCAGCATTAATAATGGTAGGAACATTATCCGTTGCAAAGACATCAGGAAGTAACCCTGCTTGCGCAGCGGTGATAAGGTTACCTGTAAATTCAGCCCCACTACCGGTTATGTCTTGACGTAACTCTACGGTAATGTGCGGATAGCGAGCCTCAAAGGCATCAATCATCCGTTGATTCAATTCTTGGTTTCCCCAGTCCGCGTAAGACAAGGTGACTGGACGTAATGTTTGACTCGAAGATCCAGGAGTCGTGGAATTTGTTGTGCTAGAAGCGACCCCGCTGGAAGCGGTGGAAGTACCACCGCATCCAACAAGGATGAATCCTGTCACTAACGAGAATTTGAGTAAGGTTTTATTCATCGATTCCTTACCTCCTTAAGCGTTAAAGTTGCGATATAAAAGGACTTCAGAAAGGAGGAATTCTCCAGGTAAGGAGACTTTATCTCCGCCCAAGGTTCCAAAGTCGAGTTCCATTTTCACATTGGTGATGGGTTGTTCAATCACAATGGTAGCCGTAAAGGTATACGCAACATCTTCGGTGACACCAAAATCAGAGAAGCCACCTTCAAGAATGGATGCATACCCTGCATCGGGGAGAACAATATTGAAACGTAAATCACGGGTCACTGAACTTGTCACCACAAATTTAAGTTCATACGTACCAACACCCAAGTTAGGAAGGATGTAGAAATAATGAGGTTCGTAGGCTTGACCACCCACGGAGTTGGTGGTAATGAGTGCTCCATCTGCTGTTTGTTTCATCGTGGCATCACCAAACAAGGTGTGGCCACCTAGGACGGTTTCCATGTCTCCGTTATAGAGTGAAGGAACATCGACATCAGCTTCTTTGAGCGAGACGTTATCTAAGTAAACCGTTATTGGATCCGCACCAAGTGTTAATCCTGTACCAAATTCAAACGCTAATTTTTCCGTATCATTTGTAGCTGCGCCAACGGTTGACACCGTTTTGGTAAAGGTTTGTTTTGATGTAGTTAATAATGAAGCTGGTTCTTGAACGTGATTCGTCCAAATGTTTTCACCAAAAATGTTGGGTGTTAACGTAACAGCTTCAGTAGCATACGCATCAAAACTTAAGGTGTAAGTTTTTTCTGGATCAATGTCCAAGAACGTAGATGCGACCGGAAGACCTACTAACGATTCAGCATCTTGGACGATTTGTAAATGCCATGATTCGGAAATGTTGGCTGCGGTGACGGTCATCGCAAATTCACCATTTTCCACACCGGCAGTAAAGGCTGTACCGTCCCATGTATTGGCAAACCCTCTCCAACCTGAAAGGTCGAATTGGTTATTGGCAATAAGGGCATCGGCTTCTAAACGTTGTAAACGAACTTCTTCTAAAACAAGCGTTCCGTCAGCAAAACCTGCTTGTGTACCGAGTTCTAAAACGACTTTAACATCGGCAGTGGCTTTGGTAACAGTGAACACAAATTCTTGAGTTGAGGATGTCGTACCAATGTCTATTCCATTAAGTCGACCATATTCATTCCATGGTTCGCCATAACCGATACCAACACTGATTTTACGAGCAACGGTTGCGCTTGCAGTAACAGAAAATCGATAGGTTGTACCTTCGACTAATTCAACACCATCTTGGAAAAATTGAATTGCCCAAGCAGCATCACCACCACCAACGATATCTAAGCTGTATGTACCTGCGGTTACATCTTGGCTAGGCGTGACAACAGGTGGGGTTCCCCAATCTTGTTGCCAGTAACCCCATTCTGCCCCAAGTTCTGTATCAAAACTTCCATTGGTTAAGAGGTTTTCGTCTTTAAACACTAAGTCTACAACATTGACTTCGGTGGATGCCGTTGCTTCATTCCCTGCAGCGTCTTCTACCGAATAATTAACGGTAAAGGAACCAGGGGCTGTTGTATCGACACTTTGGACCACTTGATCATTGCTATCGAGGATTTCAACAATGATGTCGGCAGTCACATCGCCATCGACTACGTCAAGAGCGGTAACGCCTGCACGTGGATCATAGGTTGCACCCACGAGTAAGTTAACGGATTCTTGAACACCAAAGAAGGCAGGTGCGGTCGTATCGGCATCAATGGTCGATTCCACAATGCTGACATTGTCAAAGTACAAGGTTGCATTGACGGATTGATTGTTGACACGTCCTAATCCAAAGAGGATACCACCACGAGGATTGTCTTGGTTCATCGTAAATTTATACGAAAAACGTGACGTTGTGGTCGTAATCGTTCGGTAAATAATATTTTCCGCCAAGGGTAAGAAATCCACAAAATAAGGAGCTGCCGGTAAAAGTTCCCCAACTTGTAAAGCGATTTCTTTGGTGACACTCGAACGAGCATCGAAGGACACTTCATACGTTGTACCTTGAACAAATGGAATATTCATTTGACCAAAGCGCGGCGTGAAGAAGTTAGCCCCAGCGGTAACTTCCGCTTTAAGTTCACCATTTTCAGTCGATAAGGTCATCGCTGCCCCATCGGCAATGTACACAACGGAGGGATTGTCCCATCCAGCTGTACCAAGTGCAAAGTCTGGATTCACTAATAAACCATCGGAATCCGGTTCCGCGACAGTAACATTACGGAATTTAGATGCACTTACATCACCCACGGTGACTAAGTAACGAACGACGTGAACACCCGTTTTGGTGGTGTCAAGTTCACCCGTTGTAGCATTAACCGCTGTGGAAATAGAGGAAATCGTTAATTGATCAGCGTAATCTACGCCATCATCCCCCAAAGCAGTTACACCGGTGAATAAATTAAAATCGGCATCGAATTCGACTTCCACATCATTGGCGTTACCAATAGTAATGGACGTTAAGGCAGCTACCGATGAGGTAACTTCTGAACTCGTTGCAGTTGAGGAGGCGGGCGTAGAACTTGTCACAGTGGACGAAGTGGTGCCACCACATGCTGCAAGAATGAGTGCAAAGGTTCCTAATGGTAACCAAGTTGTCATTTTTTTCATCATTTTTCTCCTTTCATGATGAGACACAAGAGAACAGTTAGCGAAAGCGAGGTGTGTTAACCGGGTTCACGACCTCCTTTCAAAAAAACATGTATCGATTGATAACGTAAGGCGCGAATTGCTTCTGCCTCCTTACCTTTTATCATGGAGTTGGGTAGCGAGACGACGTGATGGTCATGTTTCAATTCATAATGATTTACAACAACCGATGCATCGTAGGTTGGTAACGTGCCTTCATAATGTAGTACGACTTCGACAGAGCCAAATAAGGTTGTTGAAACTCGTCCATTTTTGAAATACGATGCCGGTATTTTGGGTTGAATCGAAAACTGCAGTTCATCGTCGACCATCGAAAATAACGATGAACCAAAAAACATTAACTTCCATAACGATAACACTTCCGCTGTTGATCCAGATAATCGTGCAAAAAATCCTTGCCCGTGTTTACTTGGATCTGGATTATTCGATGTGGCGATAAAAGAAGAATTTTCTAGAGGGGAACGTCCATAGACTTCTGGATCCATAAAGCATGTCATCCCTTTAGCGATATCTCGGTAAAATTCATCGTATAATTCAGATTTAAATAAACCGAGGAAAAATTTATAGCTCATATGGAGGAAGTCCGATTCGCGTTCTAACCACCCAGGTGTAAAGGCGCGAATGCGTCCTAGTTCCATCGACATATTTTCTAATGATTCACTTGTCTTGTATAAACCAAGCGGTGCATCAAAAATACCCGATGACCGAATCGCTTGAACGAGTTGACGGCCATAAGTAACGTCCTTATTTAGTGAAGATAAATAACGCGTAGGACCTTCAAGGAAATGCGGTAATGCCATCCGTTTAAATTCCGTCACTTTAACTGTGGGTTGTCCATGATCCACGGTGTGTGTTAACGGTTCATAAGCGGTTGCTTCGTACATAAAGTATGTAGGAATAATGTCCTCTGAAGTTTTAATCCTTTCAACAGCTTTCGTTAATTGTTGTTGAAGATGACGGAGAACTTCCTCAATCACAGATTTAGAAACGGTTGTGGTTTGAAGTGAATGTGTTAGCTTATCACGGTACACTTCAAGTGCACTCATGCGTTGGTTCCATGCGTCCATACCGTTTAAGTCTTTAATGTGTGTAAGAGCGTTCATTAAATCAAGTAAGGGTAATAACGTAGGGACTTGATCAGGTAATGGGATCGTTGTTAATAAGGAAACGAGTCGTGTTAATTCAAACAATTCACTTACTCCCGAACCGAATAAACCTGGCAAACCATTCATGGCGTCATTCCAACCAGGTCGTTCACCCTCGTACATTAGCCCCATTGCATCAGGGTCAAGATGAGCAAACTTGTTTACGACCAATGTAAGCAGTTTAGTGAAAAGAGGATGTTCGATGCGTTGTTGTTTTTCATCTTTTAGCCATCCTCTTACTGGAGCGTGGTGGTCATGAAAAGCAGCATAATGTTGTCGAACTTTTCCATTTTTTAGAACGTATTTATCCGCTCGAGGACGAACACGTGCTGGAGAAACAAAATAAGGAAGTTTGGTTTCAAACATGACGTGGTGAAGCTTATCGGGATAAACATCCAAGTACGCTTGAATTTGATCATAATGATACGTAAAGTGATCTTCCCAGTAACCTTCGCCGTAGGTTGCTTTAAATTCATAGGTTGAATCTTTCAATACGGCTTGTACCATCGCAATTGGGTCATCCCCTCATCGGTCAGCCAACGTAGCGATTTCACCTGGCGAGAAATCTTTTGCGAGTAATGAGTGATATTCTTTATGGAAGGAAGATGCTTCTCCTTCAAAAGTAAAGCTTAACCCTTCAATACTAAGCGGATTATATCCGTCAGCTTGAATAAACGACCCAAATTGACGTATGGAAAAGTCTCCCATTTTGGGTTGTATATAAATATCGTTTCTTCGATTTTGAAGCACATCTCGAAAGGCCCCATTGCCTTGTGAAAAATAAGTTGGTTCTAAAGAAAAGAAATTGTAATCTCGTTCTAAATCCCCGTGCTTACGAGAATACACATGATAAGCAACCGGACCGAGTTTGGTGTCAAACATCAAAGGAAAACCACCACGTAAAACGTTATCAAGGAAACATTGTTCAACATAGGCATCAAACATGTCTTGTGACGTTTCGGTATGCACATTTGCAACCAGATTGGAGATAATTTGTTGATTATGTTTAAATTTATGATCTAAGATCTCAAGATTGACAGTTTTACGGAAAGTTTCAATAATGGTTTTATCTTTTCCGTATCCGAATACGCCATAAAATGAAAGTTTATCCGTTAGTGTAAACGTTCCGTGAGCAAATGCTGAAGGCACTTGGTTCACCGCCGCTTGAGTTGTTGAACGTAATTCCCCAGCATCTTTTTCAATAAAACCATAAGGTGTTCTAAAAGATGTATCGCGACGATAAATCAATTTGTAATCATACACATAATGAATATCGGAAAGGCCTTCGTAAAAATAAAAATTTCCATCTTGTATGTCACTGACTTCACTGGAATCGGTGGTTGAGGCACGTAATTTTAGAAAAATTCCTCGATCAAAGGAATCTACTTGCATCCACGATTGCAATAAGTTACTAACCGCTTTATAACCACCATGATCAATACCCGAGGGAAGCATCTGATTTAATCCATCAAGAACTTCGATTTTTTTTGGATGTGCATCAAGATTTTTAAAGGTTACTCGTCTTACTAGTGCTGAAACACTCGCTTCAGGTAAAGTGAAATACGTGATAGTAACTTGGACGCCAGCGTCTTTTAACTCTTCAGAAATAGTAATTTGATGCGCTTCAACATCGAGGATTTGGTGGTCGTTTGATTCTTTAAAACATTCATAAAACTTTCCATTTACTTTAATAAAGGTGCGGAACCCATTAATTCCTACGTAAGCATAAGATTGGTTTGCAGGATAAAACTCCATGATTGCGCCATTTTTATCACGAACTCCAAATGAAGCAATCGCTTGACCGCGATTGACATAAAAGGACCACATTGGAATACCAAGTGTGCCACTAATGCCTGGAAGAAAACCAGCAAATGTTTTTTGTTTTTGATAAGAAAATGATGTAAATTTTTTCATAATGGTTTTGTTAAAATACCGAATTTAGGAAATCGGTTTCTTATATCATAATATAGTTTGTAATCGCTTACAATACGTAGGTGACAAAAGATTGTAAAAACTTTTATTTGTGTTGTTTTAATTGTGAATCTAGCACGAATTTGATAGAGTTATGTATGGTTTGGGGCTGTAGCTCATTTGGTAGAGCGCATCGTTCGCAACGATGAGGTAGCGAGTTCGATCCTCGTCAGCTCCACCAATCATAAAAAAACTTCCTAAAAATTAGGAAGTTTTCTTTTTTTAATACAGACGAATCAAACTAGAACGAGAATCGTGTGAAGGTAATGGTTGCCCCTTCGCTGGTAATGTTATCGATGCGAATTTCAAAACCGATTTCCGAACCGTCATTGAATTGACCAAAGATTGGGAAACTTGAGAAATGCTTGAGTGGCGTAAACGTACCACCTTCGACAAATAACGTATCATTGCTTGCATCGAATCCATCACGGAACGTATTCACACCATCACTTTCAAGTAAGTGGATGAGTTTCATGTATTGAGCTTCAGGCGTTCCTCGCGTTCCATCTAATCGGTGACGACTCACAGAGTTTGAGTTGGTAATCATATAGTATTCATACGCCGTTCCTGCTTCAAAGTCCTCTTCTTCAACTCTTACAACTTCATCTGAAAATCCGACAAAATCACTCGTTACTGAACTATATGCTCCAATACGTGAATCAACGTGATAGATTTTAATTCCAGGAACTGTAAACCCTTGTAATCCATTACCAGGGTAAGGGGTTAACGAATGTTTTTCATTGAGTCCTGTGGGTGTGTAAAATTCTAAAATTAAATACTCATCATAAGGGGAATCATTGAAGCCGTTATTAATAATAATGGCATCGCCTGAAGACTCAAAGGGTTCAATGGTTAATGTCGTTTCTTGTTTAGTGTTATCAATGACATAAGGTTCAATCCATTCAAGCAAGAATTTGGAATAAGCATTATGGTCAAGAACATTATTATCCATCATATCTAATGCGCCAGCTGGACCCCAATCGCCATTCAAACCATCGTATGTATAGTAGTCTTGTAAACCAAGAATGTGACCCATTTCATGGATAAAGGTGTGAGGATCAACTGTTCCTGTGCCATATCCTTCATACATGAAGTCATGACTTGCAAAGAAGAACGTGAAAGGAATGGGATAGTCTGCTTCATCTTCGCTTTCAAAATCCAACATATTATAGTTCCAGTAGCAATAAGCCCAGAATGTATCTTCAACATCATCCGGATAATTACCATTAGGGTAGGATGGAGCATTATAAATCATAATAAGTGCATCAATCCAACCATCATCATTTTGATCAAATTCTTCTAGAGGAAGCGGAAAGTCTTCTTGATTTACTTCTCGTTGTTCGCGATACCAGGCCGTGATATCTTCGGTTAATCCCCAGGTTGGATTATAGTAGGATTGTAAAGAAGGATCGATCATTGGACGTGTTTCACGTGCCCAATCAACAGCGGTTTTTCCAACTTGGAATTCAGGGGTGACAACACCACCGATGTTCAATCGACCATAGCTTGATTTTTCATAATAGGAGGCAACCGATTCATATTCCATTTCTTCAGATTCACCAAAGAAACTTTGTTCCAATTTGTCTCGACGGGCATCACATTGATCTTGAGCACCGCAGTTAAAGTCTAAGAAGTTGACGGGAACGATTAACATATTAACATTTCCAACGTGTGGCATTGCACCTCCGTCGAGTGCAGAACCCGTCATCCATTTAAAATCATCGCGGGTAATAGAAGGTGATTCCAATTTATAGAAACCATCCCCTGTGTCCGGTAAAACTTCGCCACCGCCTGTACTAATCGTTTCAGGGAATTCAAAGGTGGAAGAAATCGTTAATACAATTGATTTAATCATCAAGGTATACAAGCCATTTTTGAATCGGAAATGGTTGGCATTTAAACCAGAAAAGTCATATTCATACACTAAGGCAGCCGTTTGGGTAAAAGGGACTTTATATTCTTCAAGTTCTGGTCCCACAATATCTTGAGCAGCAAACATTTCAAAGTTCTTTTGTGTTTTGTTTTTTGCCAAGGTAACAGTGACTTTTTCAATGTTTTCAATCGCGTCAACATTGTACATATAGAAGGATGCCGAGTTTCCATTGATGGCTTCGGTAATACTCCCATCGGCTTCATCACTTGCGCCAAAGTAACGGAATTGTAAATTATTAAAAAATGCTCGGGTTGGAACGTAGGGATCATAGGTTAACAAAGGCCACGTATCACGAGAAATTTCGAGTTGTTTTTCAGTAGGCACTTCTGAAGATACTTGTGAGGAGCCATCTTCACTTGTTGTCCCAGTTGTACACGCGGTTAAAACGGATACGCCGAGTAATGCTAAAAAGATCAATGATTTGTTCATATCGTCCTCCACTAATTTTCATAATTTTACTATAAGAAAATACATTTTAAAACCATAAAGATTTATTTTGTATATCATAGTTACATTAGGATTTATCATATGCCAAAAATACCCCTTCATGATTTACATTTAAAATACGGTGCCAAAATGGTTTTTTATGGTGGTTTTACCGTACCCCAAGAATTTATTGGGTTAGTAAAAGAACACCAAGTTGTTCGAGAACATGCCGGTTTATTCGATGTTTCTCATATGGGACGAGTCATAATTCGTGGAAAAGATGCCTATCCATTTGTTGAAAAGCTCATCACCAACCACGTGCCATCCTACCTTGAACGAAAAGCGGTCTATGGACTTTTACTCAATGAGCAAGGGTATCCACTCGATGATTTGATTGCTTATCCTTTAACAAAAAACTCTATTCTATTAGTCATTAACGCTATTAATGCAGTGATTGATCTTGAGTGGATGAAACGCATCCAACAACAAGAATCCTTTCAGGTAGATATTGAAGTCGTCACATTATCCATGGGTCAATTTGCCTTACAAGGTCCCCTTTCTGAAGTTGCATTACAATCGGTTATCACCAAAAAAGTAGAATTGTCCGAATTAAGGTTTATGAAATTTGTGGAGACTAAACATCAAGGTCATTGGCTCATGATTTCACGTTCAGGATATACCGGTAGTGATGGTTTTGAAATCTATGCAGATGTTGACACGCTACGTAATCTTTGGAATGCGTTAGTACTCTTTCCAGAGGTAAAACCTTGTGGTCTTGGGGCTCGAGATACGTTACGTTTTGAAGCGGCACTGCCCTTATACTCCCACGAATTATCGGATTCGATTTCTCCCCTTGAAACGGGTGTAACCTTTGCGATTAAATGGGATAAGGATTTTATTGGAAAAACTATTCTAGAATCCAAGAAAAACGAACCCTTAAAACGCAAACTAGTTGGCATCGAACTTCTTGATCGAGGGGTTGTCCGTGCAGAATATCCTGTTTTAAAAGATGACAAAATTATTGGCCACATTACAACAGGGTATTTGCTACCTGGACATCCAAAAGGTTTGGCGATGGCATTGTTGGATGCACCTCATTTTGAGATGGGGACAACCGTCACCGTTATGATGAGAATGACCCCCTTGAAAGCAGTGGTTCGTGATATGATATTTATGACCAAACAGTACAAACGATAAGGAGTATGACATATGTCTGATAAACGCTATTCCCCATCTCATGAATGGGCCATCATCGATCAAGGTATTGCCACGATTGGTATTACAGAATTCGCTCAATCAAGCTTAGGTACGATTGTCTTTGTGGATTTACCTAACCCTGGCAAATCATTTAACGAAAACGACATTTTCGGTGTCGTTGAATCCGTGAAATCCGCTTCGGATTTGTACATTCCATTGTCTGGTGAAGTCGTTGAAATTAACGAAACTCTTGTATCGAACCCAGAACTTATTAATGAAAATGCTGAAGAAAATTGGTTAATTAAAATCAAAGTCACAAATAATGAAGAATTTGCTAAACTATTGAGCAAGGAAGACTATGACGCACTAGCGAAATAGTAAAAAATTATGTTCAAGTACTTGCCCCTCACCGAGCAAAATCGTCATGACATGTTAAAAGTCATCAATGCCAAAAGCGTCGATGACTTATTATTAGATGTGCCTTCTTCTTTACGTC
Organism: Bacillota bacterium; assembly: GCA_030831415.1. Lineage (GTDB taxonomy): Bacteria > Bacillota_I > Bacilli_A > RFN20 > CAG-826 > UBA970. Next base: position 16,668 of record JAURLC010000061.1, read on the forward strand.
TGCAAAAGCCTTATCAACTTCTTTCACGACTCTCTGAACATCAACTTCGCAAATATTTAAAATCACATCAAGGACAAATTCTTGATTCATTTCGCGGTTTTGGTGCCTACGAACACGAACGACCTGCCATTGTGGATACGCTTAGTTCACGTCAAGAATTTTTAACCTCTTACACGCCCTATCAGCCCGAAGTAGCCCAAGGTACACTACAGTACATTTTTGAATGGCAATCGATGATCTGTGAATTAACTGGCATGGATGTTTCTAACGCTTCTGTTTATGATGGTCCAACCGCGTTAGCTGAAGCCATGATGATGGCCGTTGCGATTACTTCTATTCGTCGAGTCATTGTTGCCTCACGTTTACTCCCTAATGTTGAAAAAGTCTTAAAAACGTACGCACATTATCGTAATATTCAACTGCAAATTCTCGATGCAAAGCAAGGTCTTGTGAGTGAAACCTTATTACAATCTGCGATGGAAGATCCTTTTGCAGCAGTTATTTTTAGTTACCCTAATCGATTTGGATTAATTGAATATTTTGATCGATATAACGAAACAATTCATCAAAAAAAAGCACTCATTATCTCTTACAATGATCCCTTTGCGCTTTCACGATTAAAAACACCTGCATCATTAGGTGCAGACATTGTGTGCGGTGAAGCTCAATCGTTAGGCTTGCCGTTATCGTTTGGTGGTCCCTACTTAGGTTATCTCACTACAAAAAATGAATATGTTCGAAAAATGCCTGGTCGAATTTGTGGTTACACAAAGGATAGTAAGGGTGAACGTGGATTTGTCTTAACTTTGCAAGCTCGTGAACAACATATTCGGCGAGAAAAAGCAAATTCTAATATTTGCTCAAATCAATCCTTACTTGCTTTGCAAGCGACGATTTATTGTGCATCAATGGGCAAACAAGGACTTGTTCAAGCGTTTGATCAAGCCACAAATGCCACCCACTATCTTGCGGAATCACTCATAAAAACAGGATTATTTACTCTAGCATTTCAAGCTCCGTATGCTTATGAGGTAACGCTTAGATGTTCAACGAACCCCTACAAGTTAGAAGAATCCTTAATCCACAAAGGTTATCTCTTTGGTCAAATTCTAGACGAACAACACGTTATTTTCTATGCTTCCGAAAGCAAGACAAAAGCAGACATTGATGCCTTTGTTTCAGCAATACTGAAGGTTCATTATGGCGTATAATCGATTAATTTTTGAACTTTCTTCTCCAGGACGTGTCGGCTTTGAATTAACACGGCAAGGCTTTTCTTCAACGGATATTAAAAGTTCACTTGATGCCTCACTTTTCCGTGATCAACCTGCCGAACTTCCTGAAGTTTCTGAACTTGACCTTGTCCGTCATTACACCAAAGTTTCCCAAAAAAATATTGGTATCGAATCCGGTTTTTATCCACTAGGATCATGCACGATGAAATATAATCCTAAAATTAATGATGAAATGGCGTCGTTGGATGGATTTCGTCAAATCCACCCCCTTCAACCGTTATCAACCGTTCAACCCTTATTAAAGATTTACCATGAGACGTCTACGATGCTCAATCAAATCACGGGAATGGCAGGCACAACCCTTAACACCTTTGCCGGTGCACATGGGGAACTTATTGGTTTAATGATCATGAAGCATTTTCACGAGCTTCGTGGTGATTCTAAGCGAACCAAAGTTATTATCCCTGATTCTGCCCACGGTACAAATCCAGCCAGTGCGATGATGCTTGGTTATGAAACGATCACATTACCTTCAAAAAATGGATTAGTTGATATCGAGACATTGCGTCCTTTGCTTAACGATACAATCGCAGGTATTATGCTGACAAATCCAAACACAATGGGGCTTTTTGAAAAGGATATTCTTGCCATTTCTAAAGCTGTTCATGATATCGGGGGATTACTTTATTATGATGGTGCCAATCTCAATCCTTTATTAGGCGTCGCCCGTCCTGGTGATATGGGCTTTGATATCATGCATATGAATTTACACAAAACGTTCTCTACTCCTCATGGAGGGGGTGGACCAGGTTCAGGTCCTGTCAGTGTTGCTTCCCATTTAGTGGACTATTTACCAAGCCCTGTCGTGACAAAACAACATGATGATTCCTTTACACTGAGCTATCCAGAAAAAGCATGTGGTCAAGTCGGTGGATTCTACGGCAATTTTTTAGTCATGATTCGTGCCTATTCCTATTTAAGAACTGTTGCAGAAGATTTAATGCACGTTGGACCCAATGCAATCTTAAACGCCAATTACATTAAAGAATCCCTAAAAGACGACTATAAACTTGTTATTGAATCTCCTTGCATGCATGAATTTGTCTTTAGTGGATTAAAAGATCAATCCTCTGGTGTCAAGACACTCGATATCGCCAAAAGAACTTTAGATTTTGGGATACACGCACCCACCATTTATTTCCCCCTTCTTGTTGATCAATCGATTATGATTGAACCAACGGAAGTAGAATCCAAAGAAACACTCGACCAATTTATTGCTATTTTTAAACAAATCGCCCATGAAGCACGAACTAATCCTGATATCGTGAAAACAGCACCGCATTCCACACCTGTAGGTCGATTAGATGAAGTCATGGCCGCTCGTTTTCCAACTTTACATTACAAAGCACTTAAAAATATTCACGAATCATAATGTTTTCACGGAAACTTATTCTTTGCACTATAGCAATCTTTTTGCTACTTTATTTGTATATTTTTTAGGAGGTTTCATATGAAACTAAAACGCGAACTTGGATTGTTCTCTAGTGTCGCTATTCTTGCAGGAATTATGATTGGTTCGGGAATTTATTTCTTCTCGATGCTCGTCTTGGGCTTAGCAAGTAATAGTCTTGGTCTATCCCTTGTTGCTTGGGTGGTTGGTGGGATTTTAACGTTATTTTCCGCTTTAACTTATGCTGAGCTTGGGACTTTATTCCCTAAAACAGGGGGTTATTATGTTTATCTTAAAAAAGCTTTTGGACCTCGGCTTGCTTTTTTATCCGGTATCACCAACTTCTTTTTATCAAGTAGTGGTTCAGTAGCCCTCCTTGCACTCCTCTTTGCTCAAGCATTAGGATTCATGCTAAGCACTCCATTTGATGGTGTAACGACTGCCATTATTGCAGTCGTTGTTATACTTGTTTTATCCCTCATTAATTATTTGGGTGTCCGTTATGGCAAGGTTGTTCAGAATATTTTCTTTGTTGCCAAGCTTCTCCCACTATTCATTGTTATTTTTTATGGCTTATTTTTTGGCACACAAACGGACATTTTTGCCTCTAATGGCGCAGAAAATGTCGAACTAGGATTATTAATGTCCGGCTTATTGTTTGCGGTAGCCCGTACTTTATTTGCCTACGAAGGATGGACGAACTTGAATAATGTGGTCGAAGAAATGAAAGATGCCCAACGTGATTTGCCTAAAGCATTAACAATCGCTGTCTTGTTTGTGATGTCCGTGTATGTTTTGTTTGTTGTCGGTTTATATCGTATTTTAGATTTATCTACTTTAACTGCAGCTGCTGAAGGTGCACTCAGTGCTGGCTTTGATGTCACGGCGATTTTCGGTGCATTTGGCACGATTTTTGCAGACTTTGCGGATGCCTTATCCCTCATCGTTTTTGGTGCGATTGTCATCTCTATCTTTGGCGCACTTAACGGTTCAATTTTATCGTTTCCACGCGTGTATTATGCAATGGCACAAGATGAAACGATGCCTTCTATGTTTGGAAAAATTGATAAGAAGTTCGGGACACCTTGGGTGGCGATTGTCGGTCAAACCATTGTATCCATTGTGATCGTTTTACTTGGGTATGACAATGTTAATTACTTACTTACCTTTGTCCTCTTTGGTGGACTCATCTTCAATACACTTATTTTCTCTTCTATTTTCATGTTCCGTAAGACGATGAAAGAAACCAAACGTACATACAAAGTCTGGGGATATCCTTATGTTCCTGCGTTTGCCATTGCGGGTATGGTGATTTTATTAGTTGTTACCTTAATCAACAGCTTTGAACCAACCATTATCGGTATCTTTGTCTTACTCATCGGTAATGGGGTTTATGATGTTTTTATGGACAAAAAACATCTTCAAGTAGCCGATATAACACCTGCTTTAGCCCGTAAAGCTGTCGTTGTAAAAACACGAAAAACAACATCAAAAAAGACAACGACCAAGAAAAAATAACCCGTTGTTCATGAAAAATAAAAAGACCTCTTGAAGAGGTCTTTTTTGATTCAATAAAGAAGGAACTATAAGTTAAAGAAACCAGAATAATCGATTAATCCATTCAGCGTCGATAACAAAATGGAGTTATCGGGATGAAGTGATTCGATTAACGTTGAAACATAAATGTTGGTAAAAATTTGCGGCGTGTACGTTGCAAGGGATTGCATCACAACATTAAAGAATAAGACATACATTAGCCCTTCAAGCAACCCTACTGTAAAACCAATACCTTTAACTTTTAAGACAACCATGGGATCAAAATCACGATAAGAATAATTTTTTCCTTTAATCGGAGTAAAAAGAATGTAAATGAAACCAAAGATGAAATTCCCTAAAAGGAGCACGCCTGTCACGACAAGGAACATCGCAAATGTTTTGGTTAGATTAACAGATCCAAAAGTTAAATATGCACTCACTGTAGGTTCAATGATGGATGTAACGGCATCTAAAAACAGGGTCACGATGACAAGAATGGTGACGAGGGATAAAAACAAATTCCATAAACCAAACCAATACCCTTTTTTGATACCAGACAAACCCATAATAAGAAGGAACAAAACAATCGCTCCATCCGCAATCAATGGATTTTGTAAAATACCTAAAATAGTCGATTCAACTTGTTGTAAAATTCCTGAAATATCCATAATTAAAGAATATACCACAAGTTCTTCCTTTTTGAGTAAATTTTTGTTTTCATAGAAACCTTTGATTTCAAATTAAACAGAAATTGACTAAAATAAAATTCCACTTGTATGTTAAAACCACCCCGACCTTCTTCTTTTCCTAACGTTGTTTCTGTCCTCGACTTAAAAAGCTTTTATGCGGTTGTTGAATGTGTCGAACGAGGATTAGATCCGTTTAAAACTCCTCTTGTAGTAGCCGATAAAACACGAGGCACTGGGACGATTGTTTTAGCCGTGTCCCCTTTTTTACGAAAACAAGGTGTTCCCTCACGTCTACGTGTGTTTGAGTTACCCAAGCGCGATGATATTATTTTTGCCACACCAAGAATGAGTTTGTATTTACAACGGTCTGCTCAAGTGATGCAAACACTCTTAGATTTTGTCGGTGAGGATGATCTACATGTCTATAGCATTGATGAGGCATTTTTAAATTTAGGACCTTACTTATCTTTTTATAAAAAAACACCAGAAGCGATCATGCTTATGATCAAAGAAACGTTATATGAACGAATGAAGTTATTAGCAACCGTAGGTATTGGAGATAATCCTTTTCTTGCAAAAAGTGCCTTAGACAATGAATCTAAAAAAACGAAAAATGGCATTGCCATTTGGCGAAAAGAAGAGATTAAAAAGAAGCTATGGACTTTACCGATTGGGGATATGTGGGGGGTAGCCAAGCGAATGGAAGCCCGACTTCAACAACTCGGTATTTTCACAATTGGCGATTTAGCGAATTATCCCCTTCATCGCTTACATGCACTGTTTGGGATGATGTGTGAACAATTGCATCGACATGCAAATGGCATTGATGAATCAAACATTCGTGAAAAATATGTTCCTGAATCTCCAGGCATTAGCATGGGACAAGTTTTATATCGTGATTATGAACCTAGTGAAATCCCTGTTGTCCTTCGAGAAATGTGTGATGATTTATGTTTGCGACTTCGTCTTGAACGTCAATTATCAAGTTTAGTTCATCTATCGATTGGATACTCGAAAACGATGGGAGGATTTTCTCATCAAATGAGCTTAATTCGCGCAACCGATGACGAAGATGAATTATACAACGCATTAATGGTGTTATTTCATAAATATATCGAAGACAAACCCGTTCGTAATATTACGTTTGCTTTCCGAAAACTTGTGCCATTGAAAAACGAGCAACTCGACTTATTTGTCGATCCTTTCTTATCCGATAAAAAAAGAAAACTCCAACAAACCATTGCAACCATCAAATCTCGTTTTGGGCATAATGCAGTTTTACGAACGTCCGCACTTTTAGAGGCCTCAACAACGAAAGAACGGCACACACTTATAGGAGGACATCGTAAATGAGTGATCGTGGGATGAAAAAATGGGCACCTTATGCTTCGCTCATTGAGCAAAAAGGAACGATGAACCGCATGAAGACAAATCGGGTGAAAATGCAGAAGCCTTTATTATCTAGCGAGACAGCAGAAGCGATTAATCGAGGTTTACTTGAAAATATCGGAAAAACCATCCATATAACCTATTTTGAAGATGGAGAAAGAAAATCGATTAAGACGACATTATTAGCCATTAAAAAGGATGAAAACCGTATCAAAACCACGGATGGTTTTTTCTTATTGAAATCTTTATTAGCCGTCGATCCAAATTAACCAATAAATTCGGTTTTTCTATTGTTTAATTGATATGCATAGTACTTCCATCCAACCTCAATTTAAGAATTCCCCCTCTTATTTTCCTGTATTTTCGTGTAAAGTTATAAAGGATGAACACGCGCATCAATACGTTACTTATTCGTATTCAACAAGGGGAAGTCGAAGCGATGAATGAACTTTATGTCGAAACAAAACGAGGCATTTTTAGTTTTGTTTTACCCTATTTGCATGACATTCATTTAACTGAAGATATCATGCAAGAAACGTATATGAAAATTTTTCACAACATTCACCAATATCAACCTAAAACCAATGGGTTAAATTGGATGTTAACGATTGCAAAAAATACCGCACTGAATTTACTCAATGTTCGTCAACGAGAAGATTCGTTTGACACGCAAGAAATGAATGATCGTCTTGATGGTGGCGTTGACACCTATCACTTTGACTCACCCATTATTCAAAAAGCTAAAGAGGTTTTACCCGAAGATGAAGCAACGATTGTTTTCTTATATGCCATCGGGGAATACAAACATCGAGAAATTGCCTCGATGTTATCCTTACCACTTGGGACGGTCACATGGAAATACAACAAAGCAATGAAAACATTAAAGGAGGTTTTTGCCAATGAACAATAAAGATCTCCTCAAAAAAATCAAACAAGAAGCTGACCATATTCAGCCTGATTTAACTGTCTTTTTACACGAACGTTTTGGTTCGCCTATTCAAAAGAAAAAAGTATCGATTTGGAATCTACTTCCTTCTGCAACGCTTGTGATTGGTTTTTTTATCATGGGCATTTTAATGGGTACCTTTACCCCACTCGATATTGCTTCTTCAACCCCCACCTCTACCCCAGGTTCAACGACAACATCCATTACCTCAGAAAATCCTTCTTTACCCCCCAGTTCGGAAGTTACCTTACCCCCACTGCGATTAGAAGGGGATAAAGATGCTTTGTCGGTTTCCACAATAACAACTGCTACATTATTTAACAGTCTATCAACACCTTCCACCGCTCCTTTACCCTCATTTAAATTTTCAACCTATAGTCCGGGAAGACCTTCCTATAATTTTGAGGAAACCATGACCCTCGTTCGTCCTTATTTAGGATTGTTTGAACAACTTCTTGGTCAAACCACAGCTCCATTAGTGATTACAGAAACATTAATCGATCAACCTTTTGAATATGTCGATCGATTTATTACCTATGATATTCAAGGTTTACCCATCGAATATGAACTCTATTACAATTTGGTCAATGTCGAAACCATCCATGATGAAGTGTATTATTCTTTAACCGGCGAACTTATCATTAATCAAGGGTCACCACTTCTTGTCACAGGTTCCAAAGTCTTAGATGATGATGAAACTATTCTCTCATTTAAAGCAGAATTCGATGAGAATAATTACCTTGAATCCATATATAAATACGAAGAAGATGAAACGAAAATTCGTATACGCCACATGACCGATGGTGTATTACAAGTCAATATTTTTAAACTAGAGCTCGATGATGATGAAACGGAAATCGAACTCCTATTCTTAGAAGAAAATGACGAAAACCGTGTGCGCGATCGATTTAACTTTGAGTATGAAGTCGAAGACGGTGAAAATGTTTTGAAAATTAGTTTCTCCCTTTCTACAGATAATGGTCAAGTGCGAGGGAAAATAAAAGTTCTTGTCGTTGAAATTGTAGATGAAAATGACCAAATCATTGGGTATGAGTATTTAGCTTACGAATTGGATGATGAAGGAAATGAAACCTCTGAATGGCGAGACGAACGAGATGATCGTCACGATGACGAGGAAGACGACGATGAAGAGGATGATGATTAACTATCGTTTTTGTTGACAAGCTAAAACCTAATTTTATAATTAAGTTAACATTTATAAGGGGGGACAATTTATGTCCGTATGGTCGAAAGCAGACATTTTAGCATTTGCTAAAAAAGAAGATGTTCGTTTTATTCGTATGCAGTTTACTGACATGCTAGGAATGGTTAAATCCGTTGATTTGCCCGTCTCACGTCTTGAAGATGCCCTAGATAATAAAATTATGTTTGATGGGTCATCGATTGAAGGATTTGTCCGAATTAAAGAGGCAGACATGTATTTATATCCCGACTTTGATTCATGGAAAATTCTTACGTTTGAAGATTTAGCGTTAGGAAAGGTTGCCCGTTTAGTGTGTGATGTTTTCACTCCGAAGGGTGAACCCTTTGAAGGAGATCCGCGGTTTATTCTTAAAAAAGCAATCAAGAAGATGGAAGATGAAGGATTTGGTTCACTCAATGTTGGATTTGAACCTGAATTTTTCCTTTTCAAAGTCAAAGATGCTAAACCTGTTGTTGAACCTAATGATGATGCAGGTTATTTTGATTTGGCCCCGATGGATGGAGATAATTACACGCGTCGTGATATCGCTATCGAACTTGATAAACTTGGTCTCCTTGTCCAAGCTTCCCATCATGAAGTGGCCGTTGGCCAACACGAAATTAACTTCCGCTTCCAAGATGTCTTAAAAGCGTGCGACAACCTTCAATTATTTAAAACGGTTGTAAAAGTCATTGCCCACAAGCACGGTTTGCATGCGAGCTTTATGCCAAAGCCTATCGCCGGAATTAATGGTTCAGGTATGCACACCAATATGTCATTAACGACAACCAAAGGTGAAAATGCCTTTTTTGACCCAAAAGGTGACAAGCAGCTTTCTGAAACAGCCCGTTTATGGATGACAGGTATTTTAAATCATTCACGGTCAATCGCCGCTCTTACCAATCCAACGGTCAACAGTTATAAACGTATTATTCCCGGTTATGAAGCCCCTTGCTATGCATGTTGGTCAGATGCCAATCGTTCGGCGATGATTCGTATCCCTGCCGCACGTGGAAACTCGACGCGAACGGAATTACGAAACGTTGATCCCACAGCCAATCCTTACTTAGCGCTTGCCTTCATCTTAACAGCAGGTTTAGAAGGAATTGCAACAGCCAAGGAAACGATTCCTCCTGTCTACGATAATATTTTTGAACTTACACGGGAACAACGTGAAGAACAAGGGATTCAAAATTTACCAGAAAACTTAAAGGATGCGTTAAAGGAAATGAAAAAAGATCCTTTAATGCTGGATGTGTTAGGACAACATACCTTAACGAAGTATCTGATTGCCAAAGAAAAAGAATGGGACAGTTACCGTACCTTCGTTTCTCAATGGGAAATTGATCGCTATCTCCGTTTGTAATCTGTCTGATAATGCCAAACAAAAAACCCTTCATTGCTGAAGGGTTTTTCTTTTACACATTATAATGTTTTCGACCAATTACCGTTTTCAAAGATCGAGACTGTTTTTCCGTCTCGGGTAAATCCTGTAATCGTTAAGTCCCGAGATCCAATCATAAAGTCCACGTGAATCATCGAGTTATTACACCCGATTTGGGCGAGTTGTTCGCGAGTCATGTTTGCATAACCTTTAATGGAATTAACATAGGCGCGTCCAAGAGCGATATGACAGGCAGCATTTTCATCAAATAATGTATTGTAAAACAATAAACCTGATTGTTGGATGGGTGAATCAAACGGGACAAGAGCAAGTTCCCCAATACGTGAAGCTCCTTCATCCATCGTAAACATTTTTTCGAGTAACGCTTGGTTTGTTCTTGCTTCAACTTTGGAAACTTTTCCGTTCTCAAACGTGACGGAAAAATCTTCAATGAGTTCACCAGCGTACGAGAGTGGTTTGCTTGCAACAACTTTTCCTTCAGCTTTTCCAGCTTTAGGTGTAATAAAAACTTCTTCTGTTGGCATATTAGGGTTATAGAAGTGACCATCGATTAAATGTTCTCCGCCTCCCAACCACTTCGCTTCCGGAATCATCCAAATTTTAAAGTCGGTTCCATTGCTGGATTGAAAATGTAAATAATCAAGGTTTAAGGCATCGAGTTGCTTACAACGAACTTGCAATGTGGCGTTGTGTGCATCCCACTCCGCTAAAGGATCTTCGGTGACACGTGTCGCTTTGATTATGGCGTTCCACATCGCCTCAACAGCCTCAGCTCCTTTTAGTTTGGGAAACACTTTTTCTGACCATTTGACGGATGGCACGCCAATAATTGTCCATTGGAAGCGATTATCCATTTGTTCGCGATATTTCAACATGATGGGGGTCGTGACTTTTGAAATACGCGTCATCTTTTCTTGATCGATTCCTTTCATACCATCGGGATCGACCGAACGAATATGAATTTGAGCAGGTAAGGTTTCAACGTTATGTTTCATTTCTTCGTGTTGCCACGTTTCAATGTCACTGGCTACTTTTTCATCCATTTGCAAAGCGTTTACTTTACTAATCGGCAAATGTGTCCACTTCACACGGACTTTCCGAGCTCCAGCAGCATACGCTTCTTCAACAATCATCGTCACGAATTCAGGTTGGTCTAGTTCCGTATGAACGATAACATCTTGTCCTGATTTAACATTAACGCCTCGACGAACCGTAAGTTTGGCAAAACGACGTAAGGTTTCTTGATTCATTCTATTTCTCCAATAATGTTTTTCATTATAGGATAATTCTATGCCTTTTAAAAGTTTGCTACAATAAACATATGAAATCAAAACCTTGGCACTTCGAAGAACTTAGTCAACTCATCTTTTTTGCGATCCTATCTTTACTTGGTTTACTTGCCATGATTAATCCGACATTTGTTTATTCTATCTTTGGCGTGGTTATCGGCATCATTGGAGTTGTCTTATTAAGTTTTTTTGCTTATAAAATTTATCGACATTTTCAACTCAATCATCATTTAAAAACGTATTTATTACCGACGTTTATCGGACTATTTTTTCTTGCGTTAATCTTTATTTTTATTCCTGCTAGTTCGCTAAGTTCAATGGTCGCTTGGTCTACTTTTTTTGGACTTGTTGGTTATGGTTTTTTTCGTTTGTATATTCAAGCTAAATTTATGGCAAAACGACTTTCAATTATTGATTGGTGTTTAGGATTAGGTGCGTGGGGACTGGCCATACTCGTCTTATTTAATTTAAATAAAACTCCCGATATCATTATGTTTTTTATCGGAGGAGTTATCTTGTATGTCAGCGGTTTTTCATTAATAAAAATACTAATTCGTCATTACGAACGCGATTGACGTTTTTCAAACGCTTCTACAACATTTTTTAATAACGATAATCGCGTCAACAAACCCACTCCTCCGGGAACTGGAGTTTGTAACGCTGCATGACGACCAGGTTTGATATCGCCAAAAAGGGTTCCATCTTCACGATTAATACCTACATCAACAAGAATAGCGCTTGGTTTTATTTTTTCATCAGAGAGAAACCATTTTTTACCGACTGCCACACAAATCAAATCTGCAGAGGCTAACAAAGCATGTTTGGTTAAAAGGTCAGTTTTTGAATGAAGGATAGACACCGTACAATCTTTTTCTAACAACGCAGACGCTAAAGGTTTACCCACAATAAAAGATCGACCGATGACTACGGCGTGTTTTCCATTAAAGGAAAAATTTTCCGCATGAAGGTAGTCAATAATTCCTTTGGGTGTACATGCCATCATCGATGACAATGGATGAAAACCATCGACATCTTTTTGAGGTAAAATCGCCTCACGTATCATCTTTGAATCCATGCCTTCAGGCAAAGGAACTTGTACGAGTAATCCATCCACCGAATCATCTTCATTAAATCGTTGAATTTCTTTCAGTAAATCATTTTGCGTGATCGTGATGGGATAACGAACATGCGTTGCCTTAATGCCCACATCTTCGCAGTCTTGAATCTTGCCACGAATATAAATATTTGAACCTTCATTTTCGTTCGCTTGGATAATCACCAAATGAGGTTGGGTTGAAAAAGAACTTAACTTTGTTTTTAAGGTTTTTTTTTCTTGTTCTACAAATGCTTTAATTGTCATCGTGTTTAATTATATCAAATTCATGAACCAACAAAAAAAGAGTGGATAATGTTCACTCTTTTTTATTCAAAACTTTAAGCTAATGCGTTTGTTAATAAGGCAAGAATGAAGAAAAGCATTCCAAATCCAAGCGTTAACCAAGAGACAATGAGTTCAGAACCACGTTCTTTGGTTTTAACAAAAACATTCATTCCTGCACCGGTAATCGCCCCCGATGCCCCTTCAGATTTCCCACCTTGAAGTAACGATAAAATGATAATGATGAAGGATACAACAATAAAGCTAATATCAAGAAAGTTCATATAAAATATCTCCTACAGGTTATCAATATACCTTAATTTAAGGAAAATTTAAACTACCTTACGAATTTAATTGCGCTTTTAGTTCAAAGATAATATCACGCACCTCAGCAGCACGTTCAAAGTCATACGCTTTTGCTGCTTCTTTCATTACTTTTTCAAATTCCTTAATCCGTTTTTCAATTTCCGAACGAGAAGCTTTGCCTTCAATAACACTCGTTAACGGAACGCCCTCTTGCGAACCAAGGGGAGAGTTAAGTTCCTTTTTAATCGTTTGAGGGGTGATGCCATGCTCCATGTTGAATGCTTCTTGAATGGAACGACGACGGTCCGTTTCTTGGATAGCAGCTCTCATCGAATCGGTCATTTTATCCGCATACATCACAACTTGACCGTTCACGTTTCGCGCCGCGCGACCAATAATTTGAATAAGGGAACGGGTAGAACGTAAAAATCCTTCTTTGTCGGCATCCAAAATCGTAATTAATGAAACCTCTGGTATGTCCAATCCTTCACGAAGTAAATTAATGCCAATGAGTACATCGTATTTTCCTTTTCGAAGTTGATAAATCACTTGAGCACGTTCTAACGTTTTTGTCTCAGCGTGCATATACACTACTTTTAACCCTTTGTTTTTCAAATAGGCGGTTAAGTCCTCTGCCATTTGAATCGTTAAGGTTACGACCATGACGCGTTCATTCCGTTCGATTCGTTTTTTAATTTCTTGCATTAAATCATCAATTTGACCCAGAGTAGGACGTATGTGGATTTGGGGGTCGACTAAACCAGTCGGACGAATGATTTGTTCCACAACCTCGTGATTAGCCTGCGTAAGTTCATAATCTCCAGGAGTTGCCGACGTACAAATAACATTCGGTAAAATTGCCTCAAATTCAGGGAATCTTAATGGACGATTATCTAAAGCAGAAGGCAAACGAAAACCAAATTCAACGAGGGTTTCTTTTCGAGCACGGTCGCCATTATACATCCCACGAACTTGTGGAAAACTTACATGGCTTTCATCGACTACTAATAAGGCATCGGAGGGAAAATAATCAAGTAAACAGAAAGGTCGCTCACCAGGCTGACGTTGATCAATATGACGCGAATAATTTTCAATACCTGGACACATGCCAAATTCTTGTAACGATTCTAAATCTTGTTTAGTTCGTAATTCGAGTCGTTGGGCTTCCAATAATTTATTTTCTTGCTTAAAAAACGCTAATCGATCATGTAGTTCTGCTTCAATCGTTTGACATGCTTTTAACACACGCTCATGCGTGGAAGCATGGCCATAGGCTGGATAGATGGCATAGCTTTTATAACGCATTACCGTGTCACCCGATACGGTATCCACAAGACTCATGGACTCAATTTCATCACCAAATGTATCAATTCGTAAGGCTTTATCTTCTAATCCTGGCAAGGAAATTTCAATAACATCTCCGCGTACACGAAATCCACCTGGAGCTAAATCAAACGGTAATCGTTCATACTGAGCATCAATGAGTTGCTTAAACAATTGTTTGCGGTCAATGGTATCGCCAACCTTTAAGGTAAACGCAAGTTGTTGATACTCTCGTGGATCGGTCAAACCATAAATTGCTGCAACGGATGCGACTACGATCGTATCTCGTCGTTCAAGTAAACTGTTAATCGCAGATGTGCGCATCATTTCAATTTCATCATTGCGCATTGCATTTTTTTCGATGTACGTATCAGATTTTGGCATGTAAGCTTCGGGTTGATAGAAATCGAAGTTACTGACAAAATATTCAACTCGATTGTTTGGGAAAAGTTCTTTAAATTCAGCATACAACTGACCTGCCAACGTTTTATTGTGGACCATGACTAAGGTAGGGCGTTGAGTTTGTTCAATTACATTGGCAATGGTAAATGTCTTTCCTGTTCCAGTGGCTCCTAGTAACACTTGAAACGGTTTGTTTTGTTGTAAGCCTTCCACTAACTGAGCAATTGCTTTTGGCTGATCACCGGTGGGTTGATGCGGAGAAACAAGCTCAAATTTAACCATGTTTTTTGCCTTTAGCTAATTTTCGTATCGGACTAAGGGGAAAAGGATCAAAGCCTTCTCCATGTATAGAACGGGCTTGAGTAAAAATAACAAATGCTTTTGGATCACGCTCAGAAACCGCTTGTTTTAACTGGAAGTAATCTTGGCGAGCGATAGCCACTTGGATGACGTTATATGGCTTTTTTGTATACCCACCTGTAGCAGATACAATGGTTGAACCACGCGATAACGTTTGATGGATATACGTTAAAATGGGTTCGGTGTTATTGGAAATAATGGTTACCCAATACATTTTCGACCCACCTACAAAAACCAGTTCAATGACCATTGAGGAGACAACCGTGGAAAGAATGCCAAATAAACCGTTATAAAAACCAAAGACAACAATCCCCGCCCCAATAATGATCCCATCGATGACAAACGCCATGACCGATGTATTCCAGTCAAACCAACGTTTACTTAATAAAATCAACACATCGACTCCACCGGTTGATCCACCCGCTAAAAAGGCAAGCGATACTCCTAAGCCAACAAAAGCTCCACCAAATAAACTCGCAAGCAATCGATGAACATCGTTTGCTGCCTCAAAGGCAAGAATATCGATACCGATAAAACGAATGAATAATGTGACAAATAGAGGATATGTAATTGTTGCAAAAAGTGTTTTCATAGTAAAGGATTTTCCTAGCGTCACCCAGCCTAATAAAAAAAGCAACCATGCAAAAATAGCGGTTGTAAAATCTAAGTCCCAATTAAAAGACGCTTTGAAAATGATGGCAAGGCCACTTAAGCCTCCGTTAACAATATTCAAAGGCGCAAGGAAAAAGGTAGCACCAATCGCTAACAATAAATTAGCTACTAATAATTGTAAAAAAGGAACTATCCATTGCTTATGCGCCACGTTTTTTTGCCTCCATCTCTAAATAAGCTTGAATAAATCCCGAGAAGTCTCCGTCCATCACCTTTCCCACATCCCCTTCTTGATGATTGGTGCGATGATCTTTGACAAGGGTGTAGGGTTGAAAGACATACGATCGTATTTGACTTCCCCACTCAATATCTTTTTGTTCTCCGACGATGGCATCCATCGCTTGTTGTTGTTCTTGTTTTTTGCGTTGATATAGTTGCGCTTTTAACATGTTCATCGCCATCTCTTTGTTTTGAATTTGACTTCGTTCTATTTGACACGATGCGACTAAACCCGTAGGTAAGTGGGTAATGCGTACCGCACTTTCGACCTTATTTACGTTTTGACCACCTGCACCACCGGACCGATATGTATCAATGCGCAAATCTTTATCGGGTATTTCTAAATCGATGACTTCTTGAATATCGGGTATGACATTTACGGAGGCAAAGGAGGTATGACGACGTCCATTTGCATCAAAGGGAGAAATTCTAACAAGACGATGAACACCTTTTTCAGCTTTCAAAAGTCCATACGCATACGGTCCTTTGATCATCATCGTGACACTTTTAATACCGGCTTCTTCGCCAGCTTGAAAATCCAATACTTGTATAGAGAATTTTTGCCATTCTGCAAATCGAACATACATTCGATAAAGCATATCGGCCCAATCATGACTTTCGGTTCCACCTGCCCCAGGATGAAGTTCAACAATAGCATTGAGCATGTCGAATTCACCGGAAAAGAAAAGCAATTGGCGTGTTTCTAATGTCCGTTTTTTCAACGCGTCAAGCTCGAGACGAAAACTCGGATAAAGGGATTCGTCCTCTTCTAGCAAATCTACAAGTTCTTCTAGGTCATGAAAACCCGAAAGTATCGCGTGATACTCTTCAAATTTATGACGAGCATCATTTAAGCGCTGAACAATTTTTTTAGCCGTACGTTGATCATCCCAAAAATGATCATCATTCATCAACGCCTCATCTTCATCAATTTTAGTTTTTAATTGAACCGGGTCAAAGAGAATCACTGACTTGTAATACAAGCAATTTCAAGTCATTTAACTCCGTACGAAGTGCGCTTAAATCAATCATTTAGAGGGTTCCTTCACTGGTTGGTAACCAGGTTCCACTGTTGGAGGCACCGCAGGTTGTGTTTTCATTTCAAGTTTTGCAGTTAAAATTGTCCCAACAAATTCAACTGCAATTTTTTGATGCAAGTCTTTAAACATTTTAAATCCTTCATTGACATAGTCTTGGAGTGGATTAGATTGAGCGTAGGATCGTAGATGAATGCTTTGACGAAGGTGATCCATTGCATCGATATGGCGTGGCCAATTTCGATCAATAATTTTTAATAATAATTGACGAGGAACTTGTTTGATAATCTCCACCGGCCACGTTTTAATAAGTTGTTTATACTGCTTCAGTAATAATACTGTGATATCCTCGGAAACCTCTTCAAGTGGGGATTCAGAAAAGGCTTTGGTTTGAATCGTTCCTTCTGGAAGAAAACGAGGTTCAAGACTTGCTTTGAGTTTTTCTCCATCAATCGATTTGGTACGATCATCGGGGATGACAGCTTTTTCCGCAAACGACTGACCGGCTGCATTAAAGGTATCGTTAATAATATCGTTAATGTCATCCGCAAATAAAATTGCATCCCGGCGACTATACATTACACTTCGTTGTTTGGCTAAAACGTTGTCATAATCCAATACACTTTTACGGATATCAAAATTTTGTCCTTCAATACGTTTTTGAGCCCCGGTAATCGCATTCATGAGCATACGATTTTCAATGGCGTCATCGCCTAAGGACTTAAACATGGTTCGAAGATTGTCTGATCCAAACCGAACCATTAAATCATCATCTAAGGATACATAAAAACGAGAATAACCAGGGTCTCCTTGCCGTCCTGAACGACCCCGTAATTGATTATCGATTCGGCGTGCTTCGTGACGTTCTGTTCCTAAAACACACAAACCACCGAGCAGTCGCACTTCATTAGAAATTTTAATATCCGTACCACGGCCAGCCATATTGGTGGCAATCGTGATGGAGCCTTTTTCACCTGCGTGTTGAACAATTTCAGCTTCAGAAGCGTGATTTTTTGCATTTAAGACAGCGTGACGTAATCCTTCTTGCGTTAATAATCTAGACAACTCTTCGCTGGCTTCAACGGAAGGCGTTCCAATCAACATTGGTTGTAAATTAGCGTGTCGTGTTTTAATTTCCTTCACGAGTGCAGCTAACTTAGCTTTTTTTGTCGCAAAAACTAAATCAACATCATCTTTCCGTTTAATGGGAACATTCGTCGGTATGACCACGACTTTCATGTTATAGATCTTTATGAATTCTTCTTCTTCCGTTTTAGCTGTACCCGTCATACCACCTAATTTGGCGTATAAGCGGAAGAAATTTTGATAAGTAACGGTTGCCATGGTGATGGTTTCCGAACGGAAAGTAGCGCCTTCTTTAGCTTGAATCGCTTGATGAAGACCATCCGAAAATTCACGACCTTTTAGGATACGACCAGTAAATTGGTCAATAATTTGTACATTGTTTTCTTGATCCACCAAGTAATCGACATCCCGAACCATAATGAAATTTGCTTTAAGGGATTGATGAATACGATGAACTTTTTCGCTATGCTCAGGGGAATATAAATTTTTAATGTTGAATGCCATTTCGGCGAGGTTGGCACCAGAATCGGTTAACATGGCCGTTTTTGACTTAATATCAATGGTAAAGTGTTTGTCTTTTTTCAAGGATTTTACAAAGCGATCAAATTTAATAAATTCGGATTCAGATGTTTTCGCTCCACCAGAAATAATGAGAGGTGTTCGAGATTCATCAATTAAAATCGAGTCTGCTTCATCGATGACTGCAAAATTCAAACCGCGTAAAACACGTGTTTTAATGTTCGCAGTCATGTTATCTCGAAGGTAATCAAATCCTACTTCAGAGTTGGTTGAATACGTAATATCACATAAATATGCTTCTTGTTTTTGTTCAGGAGATTTTTCACGAACATTAATACCAACCGTTAAGCCTAAGAAGGTATAAATTGTACCCATCCACTCCGCATCACGCATGGCAAGATATTCGTTCACCGTAATGACATGAACACCTTTTCCACCTAGAGCATTTAAATATACCGCCATCGTAGCAGTGAGGGTTTTACCTTCCCCAGTACGCATTTCAGCAACGTTCCCACCATGAAGCACAAGCGCACCCACAATTTGGACCTTAAAAGGAGTCATTTTCAAGGTGCGTTTTGCAGCTTCACGAGCAACTGCAAAGGCTTCGTATTTTATATCATCTAATGTTTTGCCAGATGCTAATAAATCTTTAAAATAAGGTGTTTTTGCTTTTAACTCTTCATCCGTTAAGGCAGCAATAGATGCTTCAAAAGCAAGAACCTTATCCGCTTCTTTAAGATACTTTTTTAATTGACGTTCATCCAGTCGAAATAATTTTTCAATAAATGCCATAGTGTTACCGGTTTCTTATTTTACCATTATCAGCCACGAAATGTCATGTTTTCGTTGGTCGGCTTATTGCAAAGGCCTCAATATGAGAAAAACCAACGGTACGAAGGTGAGAAATCATCATTTTCATCGTTTCACCAGAAGTCACAACATCATCAACAATGATAATACGTTTTTTCAATGGAAATCTTTGCATGAGATGGCGATTAAACCAAACATGATCACGTATTTTTTTTCGCATGAAATACGGTTGATCACTCTGTTTATAATCATCGGTTTTTTCAAAGGGTTGAATGAGGTTAGGGTGAAAGGAAAAAATTTTTCTTAGAGGGGAAAAACTTCGTTGTTCTTCTTGTTTTACATTCCTAGGGGCAAGAACCAGGAGAGCATTCCAGTATGAGAGAATGAACCACCATCGATAACCCCAGAAAAACGTTCGACTAAGGGCTTGCTCCCCCAACCCTTTGAACCGATAAAGTAACCCCTCCATAAATTCATCGTAATGAAACAAAACAGTCAGTTTTACTTTTTGAATCGTGAGCTTTTGAAGATAACGCTTTCTTGAATGATCACAACGTGAACAGATCCAATAAGCTTTTTTCCATTCGCTAGATTTCTCAAGAAAACATAGTTGACACGTGTTGATTGGCAAACTGAAGGCGTTTTTGACTTGCGTCCATCGCTTTTGTAAGAATTTGACTAAAGACAACCACTTCTCCATAAGGATCCTCCTTCTTTCGTCCTACTCTTCCCGCCATTTGAATGAGTGTTTTTTCCTCCATTAACGGATGATCACCAAAAGCGATGATCACTTGTAAATGCACTAAGGTAATCCCTCGCTCAAGAATGGACGTACTAACCAAGTAAGATAACCGCCCTTGCTTGAAGGCATCGATATCTTGATCACGGGTTTTTGTACTCGCGTGAACCCATTTCCCTTTTTTACAAAACAAAAACAACCATTGAAACAACCGTTGTCCATGAGCAAGGGTAGGAACAAAAATAAGGACGGGTTTTCCTTGTTTTATCCAGCGAGTTAACAAATCTAATATCCAACCATAACTAAGCCATTCCCACATGCGTATAAATCGAAATATTGGCATCGCAATGCCATGATGACGTGTATACAAATGTTCCACTATTCCCCCTTGTTTTCTAAAAGAATCCAACACAAAGGAAGAAAATGTGGCGGATAAATAAATAATCGACCCTTTACGTGATCGTTTCACCATTTGTTTTAATAACCGATTACCCGTGTAAGGGAATGCATCCACTTCATCAAAGACAATAAGGTCAAAATATGCTTCATATCGATACAATTGATGCGTGGTTAGAACAGTAATATCTCCGATAAGTTCGTCATTATGACCTCCAAACACCTCAATACAGCTACTGTTAGGGAAGGCTTGTTTTAGTCGGGGAAATAATTCGCGAACAACATCGCGTCGGGGAATAACAAACGCCACCTTTCCTCCTTGATTTAAACAAGACAAAATGGATGCAAAAACAATTTCGGTTTTTCCACTCCCAGTGACAGCATCGACCATCACATCCTCATGGTTTTCTATCGCTTTTAAAAGTTTTGAAGATAAGCGTTCTTGCTCATCTGTTAAGGAATAACTTAACCTTAGTATGTGTGTTTTCTTCATCCCTTGTTCTGGATGTATAGGGGGGACTTGATAAGGTATACACACACGACAAGGAGAAATGGACTGGTCAGCATCAAAAAGTTCGGGTCGGTCATTGCCACAAAATGAACAACGGACAAAAGTTTTCACTCTTATCAATAGGTCAAGAAATAAGTAAAAGACGGATTATTTAAAATTTTCTTTTTCGTAATCGGCAATTAGGTCTAACCGAACTTGGTGTCGACCACCTTCAAAAGGAGTGGTTAAAAACAGATCAATTCTTCGAATCATGTCTTTAATAGTCATATATCGAGCACCAAAAGCAAGTAAATTGGCATTATTGTCAATGCGTGCACGTTGGGTCGCCTCATCATGATAGCCTAATGCACATCGTGCGCCTTTTACTTTATTACTTGCTATCGATACCCCCATTCCAGAACCACACAATAAAATACCAAAATCAAATTCCCCACTGGCAACGCGTTCAGATGCAGAAATCGCGTATTCAGGATAATGACACGAACCTTCGTTGAACGTTCCACCATCTTCTACGATCCAACCAATCTTACTTCGTAAATGATCTAAAAGAATTTTCTTAGTCGCAAAACCAGCATGGTCACTTGCAAGAATTAATTTCATAGGTTATCCTCTAACTCTTATTTTATACGTTTTCGTTCAATCCAGGCAAAACGAACCTTTTGATTAATATCGCGAATCCATTCAATACTGACATCTAATGAATGGTGATGAAGAAACATTTCCATCCATGGTTTCCATCCTTCAAACAACTCAAAAGCAACAAACCGAAGGGTTGGTATCGTATTGAAAGCACGCAATATTGGATCAAAAAGTGACTCATCTTGTTTAGATAATAAAGCGTGATGAGGTTCATATGCCCATACGCTTTCATCGATGGTTTTGGGGTCAAGAATGTAAGGAGGATTACTAACAATCCCTTCAATTGGTTCATCAACCCACGGTTGTAAGTCCGAACCCTTTCGAAAATCGATATGGACGTTTAAATTATTAGCATTTTGCTTGGCAACTTCCAACGCCTTCGAATCGATGTCGGAAGCACCAACGGACCATTCCTGTCGAAGTTTTTTAAGGGTACATGCAATCGCACCGCTACCGGTACCAATATCAATTATATGAAGTGTTTGTTTCATCGATTTGGTTTTTTCTAAAACGAGATTTATAAGTTCTTCAGTTTCTGGCCGAGGAATCAAAACGTTAGGGTTAACAATAAAACGATGCTGAAAAAAAGTAGAAGATTCGACAATGTAAGCGATAGGTTCACCTTTGATTAATCTTGCTAAACGATTAGAAAATACCGATGTTGGTTGCCATGGTGAATCCAAATGTAGAAGCAATTCATCGTGAGTTTTAAAGGAGGTTTCAAATAAAATGAGTTCTCTAATGTCAAAAGCAGTCAATCCGGGAGTTTTGAGTAACTCCTTATAAAGCTTACCTAGTGTAGACAAGACTTATTCTCCGGCAAGTTTTTGTTGTTGGTCGAAGTGGTTAAGTGCCTCCAAAATATCATCCAAATCACCTTCCATCACACGATCAAGTTTTTGGATTGTAAACCCGATTCGGTGATCAGTGACACGATTTTGTGGATAGTTGTACGTACGAATTTTTTCACTTCGTTCACCCGTACCCACCTTCAATTTGCGTTCGTTTCCGATTTTTTCATCAATTTCTGCCTGTTTGTGGGCTTGAAGTTTGGCATATAACATTTTCATTGCTAAATCACGATTTTGCATTTGTGATTTTTCAATTTGGCATGATACGACGATACCAGTGGGTAGATGAGTAATACGAACTGCAGATTCTGTTTTGTTAACATTTTGTCCACCTGCACCTTGGGAACGATACGTGTCCACTTGCAAGTCGGATGTATTAATCGTGATATCTACTTCTTCAGCTTCTGGCATGACGAGAACTGTCGCTGTGGACGTATGAATACGACCCGATGCTTCAGTTTCAGGAACGCGTTGGACACGATGGGCTCCCGATTCGAATTTCAAACGAGAATAAACATTTTCTCCCTTTACTAAAAAGGTGATGGTCGATTGACCAGCAGCATCGGAAATCATTTGAATTTTCCATCCATTCTCCTCACAAAATTTGGTGTACATTCGAAATAAATCATTGGCGAAGATAAAGGCTTCATCACCACCTGCTGCGCCACGAATTTCAACGACAATATTTTTATCATCATTGGGGTCGCGAGGCACTAACAGAACTTTAATTTTATCGAGTAATCTTAATTGTTCTTGATCAAGTCGTTCGATTTCTGAACGACCCAAATTAGAAATTTCAGGGTCTTTATCTTCCTTCATAAGCATTGCATCTTCAAGATTGTGTTGGTTGGCTTCAAATTGATTGAATACTTGAACCACATCATCTAAAAAAGAGCGTTCTTTTGATAACGTTTTAAATTGACGAGAATCAGATAAGACTTGTGGATCTAAAAGTAAGTCATCCACAACTTTGAGACGTTCGCGCATTGTGATTAATCTACTTTTTAAATGTTCTTCCATAATTACCTTGATTATCTTACCATAAATCCTTAAATATACAATTTTAAACCACGTTTTTAGGGTTTCTTTTACCCCTCTAATTATGTATAATTTAGTCAATCATTTATGGCATATAAAGCACTATATCGAACGTATCGTCCTCAAACTTTTTCTGAAGTTGCAGGGCAAGAAGCGATTGTAAAAACTCTTCAAAACGCTTTAATTTCTAATAAACTTTCCCATGCTTATTTGTTTTCTGGTCCGCGAGGTACCGGAAAAACAACCATGGCCAAATTATTTGCCAAGTCACTAAACTGTGAACAGGGTGTTGGGCATCAATGCAACACTTGTGAAAATTGCTTACTCATTAAACAAAATGCTCATCCCGATGTTATTGAAATTGATGCTGCCAGTAATAATGGTGTTGAAGAGGTTCGTGAACTCATTGATAAAGTAAAATATTCCCCGATCAAAGGAAAATATAAAGTTTATATTATCGATGAAGTTCACATGATGACTTCTTCCGCCTTCAACGCCCTTTTAAAGACACTGGAAGAACCACCTTCACATGTAATTTTCATCCTTGCGACAACAGAACCCCATAAAATTATTCCTACCATCTTGTCTCGATGCCAACGATATGATTTTGGAAAGGTCTCTTCTCCCGCAATTTTAGAACGGTTACAACATGTACTTTCCAAAGAAAATATTCATGTTGAATCTGCTGCTCTAGACATGATTATTCAACTTTCAGAAGGGGGAATGCGCGATGCACTTTCCCTACTTGACCAAGCTATCGCTTTTGCTGGAGAAACCATTACCGAAAAGGATATTCTTCAACTCTTTGGGATGATTTCTAAGAGCGAAAAATTAAACCTAATTGAATCGTTTGCGAATAAACAAGCAGCAAGATTTATTCAATTAACTGATCACTTTATTCAACTTGGTATTGATGAAAAACGTTTCTTAAATGAATTAATTGATGTATTAAAAGATGTTTTGATTTTATTTAAAACAAAAGACCAAACGTTGTTAAGAACACTGAACGAAGAAGATGTGAATCGATTATTAAATGCTATTACGATTGAACAAACGGAGAGGCTCTTAGACGTGATGTTTTATTTACTTTCTGATTTCAAAGTCAACGGACATTGGTTACGAATGTTTCAATTACGTGGTTTAACACTCATAGAAAAAGTACAGGATAACGTCAAAACTAGTCTTGAACATAAAGCAAAACCATCACTTTCTCCATCAAAGGCTTCACCAACATTCTCTTCAACACCTTCACAATCCACCATCACTGAAGAAGGCGAAAGTCTTTATATTGATGATTTAAACATTATAAAGATCATGGTTGATGGTAACAAAGAAGCTAAACAAAGTTTATTAAAAGAATGGGATCAGCTCGACACTTTAATGCTTGATGACCATGTTGGGGCTACAGCAACCTTACTCAAAGATGGAAAACCATATGTATTAAGTGAGCACGTTTTAATTCTCGAGTACGACAACCCCCTTCTTGCAAGCAAAGTCAATCGTGTTGTGAATCAAAGTGCCCTACAAGATCTTCTTGCAAACCTTTATCCCGAACCCGTACTAATCTATGCAGTCAATCGGCAAGAATCGTTAAAATTAAACAAACTTTTTTTAGATCTTCGTCAACTCGGAAAATTACCTGTACGTGTACAAACACCGCCTTCGGTAAAAAATTGGAAATTTAATTCATGAAACCACTCAAATCGTTACAACAATTAACCGAATCGTTCCATAAGTTGCCAGGTGTTGGTTTAAAATCAGCTGAGCGAATGGCACAAGCGGTTCTTACATTACCCGAAGACGATGTTATCGCTTTTTCCGATGCTTTAAAACATGTCAAGTCCTCCATTCATGCATGTCCTACCTGTGGACTCTTTACAGAGGAAAAAGTATGTGAAATTTGTCAATCTTCACGTCCATTTGAAACATTGGTGGTCGTGAGTTTTCCAAAAGATGTCTTTGCTTTTGAACGGCTAGAAGACGTTCAATTTCGTTACCATGTTTTAGGAGGGGTTTTATCCGCCTCAAAAGGAATTCAAGTTCAAGATTTACATCTTCCTCAACTTTTTCAACGCCTTGAAAAGGAAGGTTTTAAAGAAATTATTTTGGCGATGAATCCTACTTTAGAAGGAGAAACGACAGCACAATACCTTGCTGTTCTTCTAAAAAAACTACCCATCCGTGTCACTCGGCTTGGTTATGGACTCCCCATGGGAGCTAACTTAGATTATGCAGATGCAATCACGTTATCAAAGGCGTTATCTGGTAGGACAAATCTTAAAGGAGACGAGTAATGTTTATCACACTTGAAGGTCCAGAAGGTAGTGGAAAAACGTCCGTTATGAAAGTCGTTATTCGTCGTTTACAAGACGAAGGTTTTTCCATTATTGAAACGCGAGAACCCGGTGGGACAAACATTGCTGAGCAAATTCGTGATATTATTCTAGATCGAAAAAATTTATCCCTCGATGCTCGCGCTGAGGCGTTGTTATACGCTGCAAGTCGTCGGCAAAATTTAGTGGAGAAAATATGGCCCAGTATAAAGGCAGGTCACATTGTTATTTGTGATCGGTTTATAGACTCGAGTTTAGCTTATCAAGGTGGTGCACGAGGAATTGGCATTGAAGAAGTTCTCAATATTAATTTATTTGCAACCGAAGGGTCCTTTCCCGAATTAACGTTATTATTTGATATTGAACCCGAACAAGGTCTTCGCCGTATCGCTGAAAACAAAAACCGAGAAATTAATCGGCTTGATTTAGAACGGTTGGATTTTCATCGTCAAGTACGCCAAACCTATTTACAACTTGCCAAGCAATATCCCAATCGTATTGTAATCATTGATGCATCCTTGGCGTTAGAGAAGGTGATTGATAAGACGTATGACATCATCAAACAACGCTTAATATGATTGTTTCTGATTATTTAAAACAATTTCAGCCGCATTTATATACCTTATTTAGTCATGCGTTAAGCCATCAAAAATGGAGTCACGCCTATTTGTTATCTGGCGATCGCGGAATGCCGTTAAAAGAGGTTGCAATTTTTCTTGCCAAATCCCTTGTTTGTGAACACGGAAATCCTTTGGCGGATGAACAATGTATGACGTGTCAGCGCATAAACCAAGGTGACTTTGTCGATTTAAAGTTTATGGATGGTGCGATAGGTTCAATAAAAAAACAGGATGTATTAGATTTAGAACAATCGTTTTCTGTTAGTTCTTTAGAAATTTTTCAGCGACAAATCTATATTCTTCATCTTGTTGAAAATATGACGCCTGAAGCGGTTAATGCACTCCTCAAATTCCTCGAAGAACCTCAACAAGAAATTTATGCCATTCTTACAACCGAAACGATTCATGCATTATTACCTACCATCATTTCTCGTTCCCAAGTCGTTCGATTTATTCCTCTACATCAAGATACATTTATACAAACTCTTATCGAAAAAGGGTTACCCGAGACCGACAGTATATTCGCTTCTTTTTTTTACACAACCATGGATCAAGCTTCCGAGTGGATTCAAGGTTCTTTTTATCAACAAATTAAAAAACCGATGATGGAATGGTTAATGTTATTTGGTAAAAACACAACACAATTAAGACTTTATTTTCGACAAATGTTACTCCCCCTCCTCACAACTCCAGAAGATGTAAAACAGTGGTTTGAACTTTTTATCATTTTGATTGAACAAAGTATGCATTTGTATTATCACGAAAAGGTACTATTAAAAAATGAACGTTCTGCGTTATTATTATTAAATGATGCCTTGCTATCCCATCAAGCAAGTATCGAATTGACAAGAGAAACGATTCTTCGCTTACGATTGCCTGTCAATTTACCCTTATTAATCGATCAATGGTTAATTCGCTTAACGAAAGGAATGCGCATTATATGAGTTCAGATTATGTACTAGGTGTTCAATATCACCATCTGCCTAAAATTCACTATGTTCATTTTTCACAAGAAATCACCGTAAATGAATGGGTGATTGTAGATACCCCCAAAGGGCCTGAACTTGGACAAATTAAAAAACAGGCAGTTCCTATGGATACCTTTCCTAAACAATTTAGTTTAGACAGAGTGTTAAAAAAAGCAGAAACAAGCGACATTGAAAGATTCGAACATAACGAACAAGATGCAAAGGATGCATTTGCAAAGGCGAAGCAACTCGTTCGCTCACTTAATTTAAAAATGGATTTGTTTCGTGCTGAATATAATTTTGACCGATCGAAACTCTATTTTTCATTTGTTGCCGAAGAACGCGTTGATTTTCGTGAATTAGTCAAGGAACTCGCTGGAATGTTCCATACTCGAATCGACTTACGACAAGTGGGAGCAAGAGATCGCGCAAAATTATTAGGGGCCATTGGTGTGTGTGGTTTACCCCTATGCTGCACCACATTTTTAAATGAATTTGACAATATTTCGATTAATCGAGCAAAAAACCAAATGTTATCGCTCAACATTCCTAAACTAACAGGTCATTGTGGGAAATTACTTTGTTGTTTGAAATACGAAGATGATGCTTATACCGAATTGAAGGAAACGCTTCCTAAAGTAGGAAGTCATTTTACGGTCAATTCGATTACGTATCGTGTGAGTTCAATGAATGTCCTCTCTCGTGTTATTAAACTACAATCTCCTGATCGTGATGTTTTGTTTATGCATGTGGATGACTTACGAAAACAAGGTCAGAAAGTCCATGATTAGACATAAAAGTTTTACCCCAGCTCCATTACACACCCTATACTTTATTGCAACGCCAATTGGTAATTTACAAGAGCTTTCTCAGCGGGCTATTGATACGATGACACTAGTGGATAAAATTGCGTGTGAAGATACACGCGTTACTAGCAAACTTCTTCATCATTTAAACTTTAAAAAGCCTTTAATTCCTTGTCATGAACATAATGAATCCATCGCATCTGCATCCATTATTGCTGCGATCTTAAATGGTGAAAAAATAGCCTATGTTTCCGATGCCGGGTATCCTGGAATATCAGACCCAGGACAGCGCTTAATACAGCAAGCACTTAAAGCAGATATTCACGTCGTGATGATTTCCGGTCCATCCGCAATTTTGAATGCATTAATCGGATCTGGTTTAAGTACAGAACGATTTTATTTTCATGGATTTTTGCTACCGAAAGAAGGCCCACGTTTAGACGAACTCAAAGATCTCTATACCCGAAAAGAAACGCTTGTGTTCTATGAATCTCCTCACCGAATCGAAACCACGCTCAAAAACATGCTTGAAACCCTCGGTAATCGTCAAGCGGTTATTGCCCGAGAACTAACCAAACTTCATGAAGAATATATTCGTGGTACCTTACAAGAACTTAGTGAAATCGATCCTGCGTCCTTAAAAGGTGAAATGGTAATCGTCGTTGAAGGAAACAAGGATGAAATGAGTATTAAGCTAAGTGATGATGAAATACGAAAACTCGTACAAAACTTAACTGAAACAGGTATTTCAATGAAGGATGCTATACGCCAAGTATCTGAAATGACGACGTTAAATAAAAATTATATTTATAAACTTATGCATCGGAATTAATCGTGTCTTCTTTTTTTCGTTGAATAAACCAAGCCGCTCCGTGAATACCACCAAATAGAACAAAACCCGACAAAGATAAGAGTAACCCTTCTGTTAGAAAGGGTGTCCAGTATGAAACTTCATATCGCGAGAACCCTTCTCCAGAAACAAACCCAATAAACCCACCTTGTGCTTTGTAGACGTTAGGAGTGTACGATTCACCATTGCCATCCCAATACCTTACTCTCCATCCTGGATCAAAAGGTGTTTGAAGAACGATAAATCGAGATTGATCGAAATTTGTTTCAAAAAACATTTTATTTTTTGTGTGGTGAAATTGTTCCAAAGGATAATCCTTCAATGGATCTAGTCGTTGTAAATAATTTGCATACGATTCACGGTAAAGAACAGGATAAAACATCGTTCCCGAAGAAAATTTAGGTACAATCACAATACGACTGACAGGGCGGGATGGATAATATCCACGCATAAATTTAAATGAAGTATTCACAAAACTATGCGCGTCACGGACAATAATTTCGTTGTTTTCATCGAAAAAATAGACGGTTGCAAAATGCGATAATCGTAATTGAAGAGCATAGAAATAAGGGGAATCAATCTCACCAAAATTATTTCCTGTTGTTGGTGTAAGATGAACCGTTTTAAATTCCCCTTGGAAGTTGCTTAAGGTTGCATTCGGTGAAATAAGGGTCGTTTCACATGTGGTTAAATCAGAAAGCAAAGAAGGGTTAAAAATGGTTGGACACGTGACGAAGTTGACGTTTGCAAAAACGCGGGAAATATTCCGTTGAGGGATATTCCCAACTGTTAGATGAGGGGCCTCAAGCATAACTTCTTCAATATCTTGATTATCCAGGATACCACCTGATAAATACGCTTCCTCGTTGGTTAAAACTTCTGTAGTCGTGTTTGCAAAAAAATCATACATGGATGCACCTTCAATTTTATTCGTCCGTATAAGATGATCAAAACTAAATCCGCCTTCAATAAAATTTTCATTTTCATAGACCGAATTAAGCTCTGTTGATAACTCATAATTTTTGACAAAACCAAAAGGTACATTTTGATATAAATAATCGTAATATCCCGTCTCTGGATTCGGTAAAAATGAACGGGTGTAAGAATCGAAAGCATTTTGCATCATATAATATTTAATGCCTAAAAAGGTATCTAAGTTATATCGTTTTTCATGATAGCCCATTGACCAACCTCGATGGTTGTAATTCATGTGAGACCATGCATTAAAATCAGTGAGATGGAAATTATATAAAGAATGAAAAGCCGTGGCACCATTATATCCTAGTCGCATGCCAACATTTGTCGATTCACCACTATTCAAGTTATATAAACGAAACAATTGATCATCGTCACGATTAATTTTGTTTATAATATCGCGCTGATCTCGGATAAGTGTTAGTCCATTATCAATGCGATTAGGATAACTGACTAACCCATGAATATTCATGATGAGCGCTCCCATAATAATCGACTCAAAAAATATCGCATTTTTAATCGTCTCAGTTAATGTTGAGGACATGTATTGTTTTCGGAAATAGACATAAACCGCGATCATATAAACCATCGTGCCAATAGCAATCCACTCCCGTTCTTCCATCGCCGTAAAGAAAAACTGATTCTCGTTTGCTTTTGCCACTGAAAGCGCATAAAAAGCTAACCCAAACATCAATCCAAAGGAAAGATCAAAGTACCAAACTTTAAATTGTCTACGGTGCTCATATTGTGTTGCAACATACATAATGGCAATCGCAACAACAAATATTTGCCAGCGACCATAATCAATGGTAAAACCATGAACAAGTTGATAGGTAAATGGGGTAAAAAGCATAAATAAAATTAACAACAATCCAATCCAATGCGACCATTTCTTTTGCTTAATACTGTGAATGAGCGAAGGAACAAGGAGCATTGTTAAGGGCGTATACATAAATAAACTTGAAATCGTATTATCATAACTCGCTGTGCGAAAAAGCGTGGATGATCGATTGCTGACAGTCGGAAATAAAAACGAAATCAATGGATAAAATTTATTATACGGCTCCTCCGTTAAACTCGAATTTTGCCAAACAGTAAGCATGCGCCAAACTTGTTCCCAATCTTCCGCAGTCATCGAAGAAATTAAACGATCAAGATACCAAGCGTTATCCACACGATCGGATGTTACAGCAACCATAATCGAAGGAAGAAAAACAAATCCCGTCATTAAAATACCACTTAAAAATGCGACAAAACCAAGACCAAGAATCGAAATAGAATCGATTGTTTTTCGTTTTGGAAACGTTTGAAAAAATCGAAATCCTGCATAAAATACAGCTGTAAAACTAGTAGAAACTAAGAAGAAATAATTGGTAATCCCCATAAGAAATAAGCTTCCCGCAAGCCAGGTGAATTGTTTCTCTTTGATAAGTTTTTCGATACCTAAAAGAACCATCGGAAAGACAACGGCGACTTCCATGAAGTGATTAAACCAAAGATAATAAACCATCCAGCCTGAGAATCCATATGCCATCGAAAAAATTCTGCTATTGGATTCGGAAACACCTTGATATTTTAAGTACCACCGAAAAGTAAGTGCAGCCATCACCATTTTGGCAATCATCAATACAGCCATCCCTTGAGGGACTAGGGCACGAGGAAACAATAAGATTGGCAAAAAGAATGGATTTAAATAATAATAAAAAGAATTTGAACCAATATGATTAGAACCTAAGTAGGTAGACGAATCCCATAAAACAAATTCCCCCGTTGAAAAAAAATGCCACCAATCATCATAGCCGTTTAAATAGAAAGGGATTTGTTGAAGAACATAATCGCCGCTTAGGGGAATTGTAAATAAATTAGTGATAAGGGCATAAGCGAAAAACATGACGCCCATAAAAATTAAAAAGACAATATAGCGTAAATAAGAATCCGGTTGATTCCATGCGACACGAACTGCCTTGGTTTTATTGACCCACCAACGATTAAATTTTGCGCTTAAATCGACGAGTTCCATGCTCTTTATTATAACGTTTTGTTTTGGGTTTGTCCTGTGTAGGTTCGGGATCTTTTTGTCCCATAAATTGATGAAATAATTTTGGAATTGGTGCGTAAAATTTAAGAATTTTTTTATGGATAGGATGATGAAACTCTAAAGCATAAGCATGAAGTCCTAGCCGTTTGAGAGGGTCTGAATTACTATGATATTTTTTATCCCCAATTATTGGATGACCTAAATCATTTAAATGGACACGGATTTGATTTTTTCTTCCCGTATCGATGCGAACATCCAACATCGAATAGGTTCCCTTTGATTGGGTCATTTCATAATGTGTAATCGCTTCTTGGCCTTCTTCATCTTCTTCATAATGCGAATACATTAATTGTGTGGTAGTTTGCCGAAGCCATGATTTAATTGTCTTCTTTTTGTCTTTAGGTGTTCCTTCTACTATGGCCACATATCCTCGCTTGGTGACCAGATCATTCCATTGATCTTGAAGTAAGTTTCGTAAATCCTCACGTTTAGTGAAAAGCAGAACACCGGATGTATCTCGATCAATACGATGCGTCACAAATAAGCGGGCAGTAGGATTTTTATCCTGTATATATTCCATCATGATTTTGATAGCCGTTTTGGATTTTTCCTTGTCGGAAGCAATACTTAATAGACCAGAAGGTTTATCAATAACTAAAAATTCATCATCTTCAAATAATATTTTGGGTCGAGGAATTTTGCTTTCTACTTTACGTTCGGAAAATACAATTACCATATCATTTGCAGCAAGAGGAAAATCAAAACGAGAGACACGAACCCCTTCGACGGCAA
Organism: Bacillota bacterium; assembly: GCA_030831415.1. Classification (GTDB taxonomy): domain Bacteria; phylum Bacillota_I; class Bacilli_A; order RFN20; family CAG-826; genus UBA970. The sequence continues at coordinate 49,479 of JAURLC010000061.1, forward strand.
CTTGTTTGTGACTTAAAAGCGACTTCACATTATTTCGACTTAACTTTGGTAAGAATTCACGTAAAAATTCCATTAGCGTAGTGGATTTCTTCACGCGAAATTCTTTAAACTTAGGGTTATTTGGATTGATTCTTTTTTTGTGTGTATTTTGCATAAAGCCTCATTGATTTTAATGGCATTCGCATCCCTTTAAAAGGAATTTCGTATTGTGGATCCACATACCACCCCGTAAATCGAAATCCTTTCTTTCTTGCTTTTGGTAATAAAGAAGTATCTTCTCCTACTCGAAATCTTGCTGGAGAAAGAGGCTGACCTCCAAATACTTCAAAAAAGATGCGTCTCTTACGTTGAAAAAAATATACAAGACTAACAAGGGCAACAAACGTCAACATGAGGATGGGTAATAAAAATGTTTGTTGTCCGTAAATATCAATAATCACTGGAGAAGTGTAATACGGAATCGAGCCTATAACAAGATTGGCATCATTATACAAAGGCACTTTATATTCCAAACGATATTGAAATCGCCCATTACGGTAAGGAGAAAAATAGGATAATGTAGCTCCTCCAATATCCTCGAATTGTTGGTCTCCGACACGAGCGGATTGCCACTGATAGCGTACTTGATATGCAAGTGGGTTATATAAATCAAAATATAACGTCATCGTCTCAGATTCAAATCGTTCACCAATTTCCGATGCCCGTAGTGTAGCTGGACTTAAGGAAGTACCTCGATATCGCCATTCAGAATATAACGTCATCGAACGTGTAATCGGGGTGTCAAAGTCGTGCCAAAGGGTTAAGTTTTCGTCTTGATACCAAGAGGTTAAAATGACATTATCCCGTTGGATAAAACTTGGCGGTGCAAAAAGGAATCCTTCGTCTTCAACTTCTACTGTTGCGGTTTGATCATCGTTCAGGATGACAAACACTACCGTATGAACCACTTCCGTCGATGCAGGTGGTAACAAAGGGATAAGAAGTAAAAAGAGTGCTACTAGATTCATTAATCCACTTGATTAAATCGTTGAACAGTCATCGTGACCGTAAGGTTACCATTTCGTTCACGAATTTTATCGATAAATTGTTTCTGTTTGGTAGATTTTTTGATTACAACACTATAGGAAATTTCAAACAATGTACCAAAATCAATGGTTCTAACGCGGTTAAGTTGGGCCGATAAACAATATTCTTGAAGTAAGTCATCAAACAAATTTTCATAGTTTAAACTCTCTGGAACAATGATACGCAAGGCGATGTTTCGATCGGATGTTTTTCCAAACTTAACACTAAAAAGTAAAAGAATGACGGCCATCATAAACAACGTGAAGACTGCAGCAAACGCAACATACCCAGTCCCTGTGATAACCCCAATAACAACGGTTAGTAATACATAAGCGATATCTTCTGTATTCCGTTGATTGGTGCGAAAGCGGGTTAAAGCGAATAAACCACCCACCGCAATACCGGCTGCAAGATTATTAGCCAACATAATCATTAACACGGCAACGACCGGGGGCATGATGACCATTGTCCATGGAAAATCGGAAATAAACCCTTCATCCCGTTTGATAAACATATAAAAATAAGCAAGAAAGATTCCAAGTAAAACGGCAGACAGCATAACAACTAAAGAT
>JAURLC010000062.1 GCA_030831415.1 Bacillota bacterium
AACAGCACTTCTCCTTCATCGTTAAAAATAACGACCCGAACAGATACATTGGGAGTAGGATACAACGTTTTTGGAAAGTAATTTGGACGATTGAAGTTTAATTGATGATGTTCTTCTAAAAACGATTTTGAAAGCTCATTCAGTTCTTCATAATTTTCTAATGCATAAGGGTCTTTACTGTAAAGTAATCCGATTTTAGCAATACTTTGGACTTTGAGTAAAAACTCATAGACACTTTTTTTTGAATATTTCTTCATGCAATTATTATAACTTTACAAGGGAAAGATAGGTATCAAATAAATTCGTGTTAAAATAAGTCGAAAGGGGTTAAGACATGATATTCAATGCAGTCGATTTTCAAGTCGTTGTCGTTGTTGTTTGGGTCGTTGCATTCTTTGTCGCGGTGATTGTTGAATTACTTGAACCTCAACTCGTATCCTTATGGTTTGCGGGTGGTGCTCTTGTATCACTGATCGCTGCGATTCTTAATATAGGATTACCGATTCAAATACTATTATTCTTTGTCACGTCGATTGTTTTATTAGTCCTTACACGACCATTCGTGAAGAAAGTGATGAAAAAAACAAATGTCGCTACAAATGCGGATGCATTAATAGGACAAGAGATCGAAGTCGAAAAAGGTTTTCATTTAAAATCGCAAGGTGTGGGACTTCATGCCGATGTACGTTGGAAGCTGGTAACGAATCAAGATTCCACGTTTGAAGCAGGAGAGTTCGCCATTATCGAAGCGATTAAAGGTAATAAACTCATTGTGACTAAAAAGGAGGTCAAATAAATGTTATTACGATTTTTAGCATCGCCGGGTGCCGTCTTAGGGTTGTCCTTTTTAGGGATTATTCTTTTTGTCATACTTGTTGTCATTATTCGTTCGATCGTTATCGTGTCTCAAGGAACCACTGTTATTGTTCAACGATTAGGGAAATACCACAAAACACTGAATGCTGGTATTCACATTAACGTACCTATCATCGATTCTAAAGTTGCCACGATTTCCTTAAAGGAACGCGTGTATGACTTTCCTCCACAACCGGTTATCACCAAAGATAACGTTACAATGCAAATTGATACGGTTGTGTATTTCCAAGTCACCGATCCCAAACTGTTTACGTATGGTGTTGAACGTCCCTTATCTGCGATGGAAAACTTAACAGCTACAACCCTTCGTAACTTAATTGGGGATTTAGAACTTGATCAAACATTAACTTCACGGGACACGATTAACCACAAAATGTGGGAAACCCTTGAAGAAGCAACGGACTCATGGGGTATTAAAGTCAATCGTGTGGAGTTAAAGAACATTCTTCCTCCCCGTGATATTCAAGAAGCTATGGAAAAACAAATGCGTGCCGAACGTCAAAAACGTGAAGCCGTCTTAGATGCTGAAGGGAAAAAACAAGCGGCTATTTTAACCGCTGAAGGGGAAAAACAAGCTGCGGTCTTACGTGCAGAAGCTGTCAAAATTCAAAAGGTGAAGGAAGCCGAAGGGGAAGCGGAAGCGTTACTTCGTGTCTATGAAGCTCAAGCCCAAGGGATTGCCCTCATTAACAAAGCGAATCCAAACTCTGCTTTCTTAACCTTAAAAGGATTTGAATCGTTAGAACGTGTGGCAAACGGACAAGCAACGAAGTTAATTATTCCTTCTGAAATTCAAAATGTTACCGGGTTATTAGCCTCTTTAAAAGAAGCGATTACCGATGACAAACCACTCGCCAAGAAAAAAGGCGAGTAATCATCTCTCCTCTTTAAACAAAAAGCGTTCTACTTGGAACGCTTTTTTATTATTCTACGGTAACGGACTTTGCTAAATTACGAGGTTTATCAATATCTCGTTGTAAATGCAAAGCAGCATAATATGACAAGTATTGAGCGACAATCACTTTGACAAGCGGAGATAAATACACTTTGACATTGGGTGTAATGAAATTATCTTCATCCTTGGCTAAGGCTAAATTAGAAATTGTAAAAATATTCGCACCACGTGCTCTAACTTCTTCTAAATTCGATCGTATGGCAGCAGCGGTAATGGGATCAGAAATAAAGGCAATCACCGGAACATTTTTTGCGATGAGTGCAATTGGTCCATGCTTTAGTTCCCCTCCTGGTAAAGCTTCTGAGTGAATATACGTAATTTCCTTTAGTTTCAAACTCGCTTCTAAGGCAACATCATAATCAAGTCCTCGTCCAAGGAAAAATGCAGAAGGAGCATGCATAATCGCTTGGGCCATCGTTTCAATATCTTGACGGGAATCAATCACACTCTTCATCGCCTGGATGACTCCTACAAGGTCTGTCATCACATCGTTGTTATGAATTAAAGCGGCGCGTAAAATCGCGAGTAAACCAACTTGGGCAATATAGGCTTTCGTACTCGCGACGGCAATTTCCATACCCGCATAGAGCAGTAAACTAAAATCACTCGCACGATCGAGGGATGATCCTTTGGTATTCGTAATGGTTAGTAAGGCATTACCACGTTGCTTAATCAGTTGAACACATCGAATTAAATCCGCAGTTTCTCCACTTTGTGAAATCACAATGAATAACGGTTTTTGCCCTTTGACTTCTGGATAATAAGCAAATTCGGAGGCGACATACACGCGACATGTTTTCCCAATTTCTTCAAAATATCGTCGTCCAACTAAGGCAGCATGATAACTCGTTCCACAGGCAAGGAAAATGAGTTGATCGGCTTGATGAATCTTTTCTAAAAGTACATCATCGAACAAAAATTGATTCCCATCGAAATAATTATAGGAGAGACGCTGAATCACTTCAGGAGCCTCTTCAATTTCTTTAAGCATGTAATGAGGATAACCATTCAGCCCAATGTCTTCAATCGTTAAATCCGTAGTATGAAATCGAATAGGTATTTCTTCATTTTTATCCAAGTGTTTGACGATAATATGTTGGGCTTCAATATATCCATATTGATAATCGGTGACAATATAAAACGTTTGCGCATACGCAAGCATCGGTAAGTAATCGGAGGCTAAATAATGTGTCTTTTCACCTTTGCCGATGACTAAAGGTGAATGAAGTTTGGCAAAATAAATTCGATTAGGTTCTTCTTTAAAGAGGATGGCAAGAGCATAAGATCCCTCGAGTTTTTCAATGGTTTTCTTAATCGCTCGAAGGGGCGTTAATCCTTGTAAGTAGTGAAACTCCATTAAGTTGACGATGACCTCCGTGTCGGTATCAGATGCAAAGGTCATTCCTTTTTGTTCCAGTTTTCGCTTTAAAAATCGGAAATTATTAATAACACCATTATGAACAAGTGTGAACCAACCCTTATTCGATTGATGAGGATGCGCATTGGAAAAGTTGGGTTCTCCATGGGTTGCCCATCGGGTATGGCCAATGCCTGCATTGGCTTCTATCGAGGTAGGCACAAGTTGATCCAAATCCGAGACTCGACCTGGGAGCCGATACGTTGTCACTTCACCGTTCGACAAAAACGATGTTCCTGCAGAATCATATCCGCGATATTCTAAACTACGTAATCCTTCGATTAAGTATGTTCGTAATGCTTTTTCTCCAATGGTTCCTACAATCCCACACATATGTTTTCCCCCTTAATATGTGAATGTTTCATTAATCCAGTCTGCGACTTGATCTGCATACTGTTGACACGTCCCTAAATCCTTTGCTTCGACCATCACACGAATGAGTGGTTCTGTCCCAGATGGTCGAACAAAAATTCGACCGTCATCACCCAAAGCCTCTTCAATGGAATGAATTAAAGGAGCAAAATCATGATGATCTAGCACCGCTTTCTTATTTTGAACGATCACATTTTTCAACACTTGTGGGTAACGAACATACTCTTTGAGTAAAGCATGCAGCGGTTGTTGTTGGGTTACGATTAATTCAAGAAGCTTTAGTGCAGATAATAAACCATCCCCCGTATTTAAAATGTCAAGAAAGATAACATGACCAGATTGTTCTCCACCCAAAATAAGCTGTTCTTTAGCTAATGCAGCTTGAACATATTTATCACCAACA
>JAURLC010000063.1 GCA_030831415.1 Bacillota bacterium
ATTCAGAATACCTTCATAGTTGACGTTGTCATTCTTCCAGAAGTCAGTGAATAAAGCATTGAGCGAGTTACGTTCTTCTTCTAGTAAGAATCCAGAAATACGAACATCAACGTCAACCGCACCTAATTTAAATGCGCGATTGGTGGAAGAGGTAGCAACATTCACCCAAGGTTGTGGGGGGAATAAACCATCAATGTTCACTAATCTCTATTGATTGGTAATTGGAGTATCCGTAGTATTGTAAGTTGCTTCTGTAATTTCTAAAGGTGTTACTGCAGGTGCAGTTAAGAAAGGAATAAGCGTCATTGTGGCAACGCTTGAACCCGAGAATCCACCAATGCGGCGAGGTTCAGAAGAGTTTTGTGCTGGGCCAGTAACTTGAACAAAATCACCAGAGGCAAAACCAGCGGTTTGTGCACCAGCAACTTGCACTGCATCAGTGCCAACTTGAATAAATAATTCATTGGAAGCAATGATGCGTGTAATCACACCGTTAACGGTAACAACCGTGTTAGCAGGTGTAGCTTTAGCATCAGCAATCGAAGTAACATCTTCAACAGTAATTAAAACGGAATCCGTTTTTGTATTATCTTCAGTAGCAGCGGCAGTAATCGTTGTCGTACCCACGGTACGAGCTTGAATAATTCCTTCTGCGGTAACGGTTGCAACGGCATCATCCGAGGAACTAAAGGTTAACCCTTGTCCCACATAACCTAAGGGTAATAAGGAAGCATCAACATCAAGTGTTGAACCGATTTTGAGTGTTGAGTCACCGATACCGATTTGCACACCTTCTAATGAAAGAGGCGCAGGCGTAACGGTAACCGATAAGGTTCCCGCTACTAATGGTGCTGCAACAGAGGTTGCGGTAATGGTAGCAGTTCCAGGAGCAACACCGGTCACTAAACCTGAGCTATCCACGGTTGCAATGGTATCATCACTGGATGACCAAGTAACTGATTTATCATCAGCATCTGCAGGTAAAACGGATGCGGATAATTGTAAGGTTAAGTTTTCAACAACTTCAACTGGGTCAACCGAAGCGGTGACGGTAAGCGAAGATGGTAAGACTGGTGCATCGGTATTCAATGCAAAATCTCCAGCGGCAGCAACGGCTAATTGAACACCGTTAAAGTCACCCAAGATACCCGTATAATCAAACTTTGCGCCAGCATCTAATCCACCAAAGAAAGTGTTCAATGCTTCGCGTTCAGTTACATTAATGTAACGATCAAAACGTGCAGTAAGTGTTTTAGAACCTAAATTCATCGTAACGTTAGCACCACCTGAGGATGGATACGTATTATCGATGAGTAAGGGTGTCCATGCTCCCGCTAGCGATAATTTTTTAATTTCCACTAAGCGTCCATCAAAGTTAGGAGCTAAGGAGTCATTGACCCAGCCATCTTCATTGATAGTTACAGGTGAAATCGTTGGAGCGGCATCATCCAAAAATACGACTTCAGGAAGTCCCGAACCGGTAGGACCGGTAATTTCCATCAACCCATTATAATTGGCGATAAAACCGTAAACTTGAATAAAGTCACCAACAGCAACTTCTTCAATACCTTCATAACCGAAAATATTAATACCAAAGTCACCTTCTTGAATAAAGAAACTCTTTTGACGAATGACACCTGTGACGACACCTTGTACGGTGACTTCTGTATCATTTGGCAAGACCCGTGCAGCTTGGATCGAAGTAATCGTTGGTCCGACATCTTCTGATGAGCTTGGCGTCGATGTTGACGAAGCTTCAGTCGAAGAGCTGGCAACGGTACTCGTTGTTGTGCTGCTTGCAGGTGTTGAACTTGCTTCTGAACTTGATGGTGTCGTGACACCACAAGCGGCAAGAACTAACATCACAAACGGTAATAGTGTGATTTTTTTCATGTGATATGTATTCCTCCTCACTTTTTTCTGTTTTGACAACAGGATCTATTACTGCTTTCATTATAAACTTTTGTGTAGGTTTTATTCCACCTTAATTACCCTTTTCTTTACAAAGATTAACAAATAAGAGAAAACCTCGATTTTATCGAGGTTTTATTTTGTTGCATAATTTCGTTAAACTAGAGGTTTTCTTCGTATGCCTTCAAAACTTTTTTAACTGGCGTAAAGGTCTTTTTAATCGATCCATTTTCGAAGGGATTACGAAGTTTAGCAAAGGCAAGTAATTCGGTGAATGGATATTTCCCGCCACTCTTACACACTTTGACATATTTCTTCCATGCTTTTTCGTGGTTCTTTTTCATTAAGCCAAGGAATTGTAAGGCAACCACTTGGGCAAGGGTGTAATCAATGTAATAGAACGGAGCACCAAAGATGTGACTTTGACGCATCCAACGGGTTCCTTTTTCATAGAGTGGGAATCCAGCATAATTTTTATACGGGGTATACTTCTTTTCAATGTCGCGCCATGCTTGGCAACGTTCTTCATGCGTTGCGGTAGGATGAGCATAGACCCAATGTTGAAATTCATCGACGGTTACTCCATAAGGAAGGAAGTTAATCGCCCCTTCTAAATGACCAAATAAATATTTGGCTTCATCTTCTTTAAAGAATTTTTCCATGTATGGTGTCGCAAAGAATTCCATCGACATCGAATGAATTTCTGCTTCTTCCATCGTAGGATCACGGTATTCGTTAGGTAAAATATTACGTGACATATACCCTTGGAAGGCGTGACCAATTTCGTGGGTTAATACATCGACATCTCCGGCGGTTCCATTAAAGTTGGAGAATACAAATGGCATCTTATAACGAGGGAAGAAGGTCATGTAGCCACCACCACGTTTCCCGGGTTTTGCTTCTAAATCAAGAAGGTTACGATTCACCATTTGTTGGAAGAATTCCCCGATTTCTTCTCCCATGTCTTTATACATCTCAAGAGCAGCCTTCACTAAATAGTCTTTATTGCCTTTAGGTGTGGCATTACCATCTTGAAATTGAATCGCAAGATCATAAAATTTAGCGCCTTTGATGCCAATGCGCTTCACTTGTTTACGAACGAGTTTGTTACTAATGGGAACGACGAATTCTAAAATTTGATCACGATAGGATTTCACATCTTTTGGCCCGTAATCCGTGCGTCCCATACGGTCATACGCCATTTCAGTAAAGGAAGGATATCCTAATTTTTTCGCCATACCGCTGCGAAGCGTTACAAGTTTAGAATAAATATCGGCGATTTCTAATTCTTTTTCTGCCATCCAGTTTTCTACAGCTTTGGAAGCACGTTTACGAACATCGCGGTCTTTATCGACGGCAAATTTACCCATTTGTGAAAGGTTGTAGACACCACCATCAAAAGGAATTTGTGCCGACGCCATAATATTGTCATACAACGTCGTTAATTTGTTTTCTTCTTGTAAGTCGGCCAATATTTTTTGATCGAAGGTTCGCGCCGAGACTTCAAGTTTTTTAAACAAGAATGGTCCTACAAGCGCTTCAAGTTCCTTGCGGAATTTACTCGCTAGGACAGCTTTTGAATAACGATTACCAAGTCCAGCCACCATCGGTCCAACTTGGTCCACCACATCATTTGCTTTTTTATACGTTTCATCACGCGTATCAATCGTGTGACGAACGGAGATAATCGTAAAGTCGGTGGAAACTTCGTCAAATAATTTGCCAAGTTTCAACATCCATTTCTTTTGATCTTTTGCACTAGTCGCTTTTTCAAAACCTGCAAGTAAGGTGTTAAATTTCTTTTCGATCTTTGGAAATTTCGGAATGGATAATGGAAATTCCTCAAACTTTAATAATGTATTATTGGCCATAATTTTTCTTACTCCTTATGGGTTATCTTTTAATAATAAGACTTTCTTCCGTCATTTCAATAGGTTTCTCCACCCCGAGCAAATCTAAAATTGTTGGTGCGAGGTTACCAAGTTTCCCCCCTTTAGGCAGTAAGGTTGCTCCAGGAAGATTGATACACACCGGTACTAAATTGGTCGTATGAGCGGTATGAGGTAATCCATCTTCCGTTAAAATTTGATCGGCGTTTCCATGATCGGCGGTTACAATTAAGGATCCACCGTGTTCGTGCACCCAATCAATCACCGAACCAACGCATTCATCGACCACTTCAACGGATTTAATGACCGCTTTTTCAACTGCAGTATGACCGACCATATCACAGTTGGCAAAGTTACAAATGACCACATCTAAGTCACCTTTGTTTAATTCTTCAATTAATGCATCTCGAACTTGATAGGCACTCATTTCGGGTTGCAAATCATACGTCGCAACTTTAGGAGAATTAATGAGCACACGTCGAGCACCCTGAAGTTCTGCCGTTTCCACACCATCATAATTAATCGTTCCATCAAAGAAAAATGTCACGTGAGGATATTTTTCTGTTTCTGCAATACGAAGTTGGGTTTTTCCATGTCGCGCCAACCATGGACCAAGGGTGTTATCCAGTGTAGGAAGTTTAAAGGCAATGTCTCCTTTAACCGAATCGGCATATTTCATCGTTTGAACAAGATGAACATGAGGAACGCGGCTGGGACGATAAGCAAGATAAGCAGGTTTACCATCCTTCATAGGAGGGTTTGCGTAAAAATCCGTATTTGTTAATAACGTACAAAATTGGATACCTCGATCGGGACGGAAGTTCATAAAGATAACGGCGTCATGGTCGTAAATTTTTCCATCAACGTTGGCGTTAAAATGAGGAATTAAAAATTCATCACTTGGATCTTTACCTTCTTTCGGCAAGGAGGCATATTGATCTTTAAAATACGTCTTATAATCGTTAAAGCTTGGCCCAACGCGATTGACAATGACATCATAGGCTTTGCCTATTCGCGAAAGATTTTTATCACGATCCATCGCATAATATCGACCACCGATGGAAGCTAGTTCACCTGTATTATACTGTTTCATTGTTTGAGTTAATGCATCTAAATACGATTCACCTAATTGCGGTCCAACATCACGTCCGTCCATTAAAGCGTGAACCATGACATGCGGCACGTTTTGTTCTGCTGCCATTTGAATCATCGCTTGAAAATGCGTTAAATGGGAATGAACACCACCATCGGAGACCAATCCAATAATATGAAGTTTTGAACCATGCGTTTTCACATAGTCCATTGCTTTTAAATATTTTTCATTTTGAAAGAAACTTTTATCCATAATAGCCTTGTCGATAAGCGTTAACGATTGATACACCACACGTCCTGCTCCAATATTCAAATGGCCAACTTCGGAATTACCCATTTGTCCAGCTGGAAGACCCACTTCGATTCCTGACGCTTGGATATAAGTTATCGGATAGGAGGAAAAATAACGATCTAAATTTGGTTTGTTGGCTTTTGCAATCGCATTTCCATACGTTTCCTTGCGAATACCATAACCATCCATGATGATCAAAATAACGGGTTTTTTCATAGTGACTCCTTAAGAGATTAACTCTTTAATTTTGAATTTCATTAAACGGCTCACCCAACGATACATCCATAACTGTCGCCAAAAATTGTAATTGGTAACGGATGCATTATAGGTTGCGACTTGTTGACGAAAATGTTCATCTATTTCTGCAAGTGATTTTTTCAAGGATACGTATTCTGGATTGACGGATAATTGTTCGTTTTGTTCTCCATAATAGAAAAGCGCTTGGGAAGTTTGGACAAGAAAACTTTTTACAATCGTTCGCTCAGTATCTTTGATGTTTTGAAGTGTGTCTTCAAAACGAGGTCGTTTCGATAGAATAAACTCTTGAGGAACATCAATTTTGTGACGGACAAAAAGTTTACCGATCATTCGAAGCAAATCATATTTTTGAGCGGTTAACACATCAATGGCGTCTTTTCGTTTAGCAAGTTGTTTAAATAATTTCTGCATTTGTGTGCCATAAAAAATGGCTACAAAGATGTAAATAACAAAGATGATGACAAGTACAAGAAGTGTAATTTCAAGGGGACTCATTGCACTAAAACTATACCATAATTTACCTTATAAGAATAAAATACCTAGCATTTTTTCGCCTTGTTATGACCTTTTTTTCGTTCAGTGTTATACTTTTTAATGAGGTATCTTTATGAAACGACCGATTGTTGGAATCATTTATGATTTTGATCGCACTTTAGCGATAGAAGATTTGCAAAACTTTAGTTTTATACCCAAACTCGGTTTAACACCCGAATCGTTTTGGTCAATCACCAATGAAAACTCACGAAAAACTGGGATGGAAAAAATTCTTTCTTACATGTATGTGATGATTGAAGAAAGTAAAAAACGTGGTATTCCCTTAACCAAAGAGTATTTAGAAAGTTTAGGTAAGGACATTCGGTTTTTTCCTGGATTAACATCTTGGTTTCAACGTATTAATACGTTTGGACTCGAACAAGGTGTTCAAATTGAACACTATATTATTACCTCAGGTACACGTGAAATTATCATGGGTTCACCGATTGCCAAAGAATTCAAAGCGATCTTTGGATGTGAATTTCTTTTCACAGGTCCTGATAAAATTGCGACATGGCCGAAAAATACCATTAACTATACGATGAAAACACAATACTTCTTTCGTATTACCAAGGGAGTATTAGACCAAACTAACGACGAAAAAGTCAACGAACGGACAAAAGAAAAGCGCATAAAAAACCGTAATCTCATTTACATTGGTGATGGATTAACGGACGTTCCAGCGATGTTACTCGCTAAGGAGAATGGTGGAAAATCCATTGCCGTTTATGCAAAAAACCAAGAGGAAAAAGCAAAACAACTCGTCACCGATGATCGTGTTAACTTTATTTGTGAAGCCGATTATCGAAATGATTCCATGCTCGATAAAGTTGTTAAATTGACAATTCAACAAATGGCGATTACCGAAGCACTCAGTCATCGCGAAGTGAAAGGATAGGACATGATGACCACAGCCATATTACTAGCCGCTGGCCAAAGTTTACGCTTCAAACAAAACGTTACACCCAAGCAATTTTTTCGCGTCAAAGGAAAAAAACTGTATCAATATTCTTTAGAAACGATGTTGGGTAATCGCCATATTCATCAGGTCATTCTTGTGGTTCCTGAACGTGATCTTGCCCAAATAAGCGATGAAGTGAAAAGAAA
>JAURLC010000064.1 GCA_030831415.1 Bacillota bacterium
AATCAAATCGCCATTGCTGGAGCACTCGTGAGTTTGTCGGAAGCTATCGCTTTTGCCGAAGCAAATCACTTACCCACCGATAAAGTGTTAGCCATGATTCAAACGGGAGCGGCTAGTTCCTACGCCAGCATGATGTATGGACCCAAGATGCTTGCATCAGATGATGAAGCAACGTTTTTCATTAAACATTACTTAAAAGATTTAAAACTCGCCTTGGAAGCAAGTCCAATCGATTTACCTGTTTTAAAAACGGTGTATTCGTTGATGGATGAATTAGCAAAACGGTTTCCAAACAAAGGCGTTCAAGCAATTATCCATACGTATCGCGATCTTATTTCGCGTACAACTGATACAGCAGCCATTGAACAAACCGTTTAGGCAATACGCGATTTAGTCCTTGTAAGATTCGATACGACAATCCAACGGTAACTGAAACAGGAGGATGTTTTTGTTTTAGTAACCTTTTCACAACTCTATACACACTTTTCGTTGGCATACCTGAAGCTTCATCTGCTTCCATTCTCTTTAAGGAACGCTCAATGCGTGCGCGATAAGGGGAATTTTCTTGAATCGTCTTTTGTCGATTACTACCGAACGCAGATTTTGTATCTCCTGGTTTAACGGTCACGACTTTAACTTCAAAAGGTTTAAGTTCGTTTCGTAACGATTCACTGTATCGTTCCAATGCTGCCTTTGAAGCAGAGTAGTACGTTTGAAAAGGAATCGCTAAATCTCCAGCGACAGATCCAATATGAATGAGATATCCCTTGGACGTTTTGAGGAGGGGTAACAGTAATCGATTTAAGGAATCAATTGCTAAGACATTCACATTTAACGTGTTAAAAAATGCGTCACTCGGTAATTCCTCTACCGCACCACCATACCCGATGCCTGCGTTTTGAATGAGGACGTTGAGCGGTAATTGATTTTCATGAAAATATATTGCGATTCGATCGACATCCGAAGAGGACGTAACATCTGCTTGAACAAAGGTGAACGAATACGGTTGAAGAGGCTCCGTCCTCGCTACCCCTATGACATGATATCCATCAAGGTGTAACCCTTCTGCGAGTGCAAATCCAATACCTTTAGAGGCACCGGTGATGAGGGCAACTCGGTTTCGGTTAGCGGACTTCATGGAGTAAGGCCATCACCTTTTCATCTTCCATTGGAATTTCGTCGAGTGTTTTGGCAATAATATCGACGGCCTCATCGATTAATGCTTGCGTATGGGTTGCTGTATAACTCGTCCGTATCAAACATTGTCCTTCAGGTGCAGCAGGTGGTATGACAGGGTTGACATATACACCTCGTTTATAAAGTAATTTGGCGATAACAAACGTGCGAAGCATTGTGTAGGTGTAAATCGGAATAATTGGAGCGAGCGAATCGTTGGCAAGGGGTAATGTCTTTTCAATCATCTTTTGTCGAGCGTACGCTGCGATATCACGAAGGGCTTTGGGCCGTTGAGGTTCTTTTTCTAAAATATTTAAGGAAGCTAACGCACTGGCAGCCGAGGCAGGGGTCAACGCTGCAGAGAAAATAAAGGGTCGAGATTTATGCTTAATGTAGTTAACAACTTCTTTGGTAGCCACCATAAACCCGCCAATCGAGGCGAGTGATTTTGAAAACGTCGACATCATTAAATCGACTTGATCATGAAGACCAAAGTGTTCAGCCGTTCCTCGTCCTTTTTCACCTAGAACACCGAATCCATGCGCGTCATCCACCATCACACGTGCATGATATTTCTTTGCTAAGCGAACAATTTCGGGAAGATTGGCAATATCACCCGACATCGAAAAGACACCATCAGTGACAATGAGTTTCCCTGCATTGGGATCTGCTTCTTGTAACAAGCGTTCTAAATGCTCCATATCGTTATGATTGAAGCGTACCGAAGATGCAAAACTTAAACGAATCCCATCGTAAATACACGCATGGTTTTCTCGATCGGAAAAAATAATATCCCCTCGACCTGCGATGGCTGAAATGATCGCTAAAGTTGATTGAAAGCCGCTTGGAAACGTCAAAGAAGCTTCTTTTTCCATAAAGCGGGCTAGTTCGTTTTCAAGTTGTAAATGGAGATCTAATGTACCGTTTAAAAAACGTGAACCTGATACACCGGATCCGTATTTTTTCACCGCTTCAACCGTTGCATCAATGACGCGTTGATCACCTGTTAAACCTAAATAGTTGTTTGAACCAATCATCACGCGACGTTTACCTTCCATGGTCACAACGATATCTTGTTTACTTTCAAGTGCATGAAAATAAGGATAGATTCCTAAATCAATGGCGTTATCGACATCTTTGAAGTCATATGCTTTTTTAAATAAATCCGCCATGGGATAAATCTCCTATCGTTTTTTGTCGCCTATAATGGTTAAATCATAGCATTTTTTCATTATTTTAGGTATATTTTTGAGTAAGAGGAAAACACCCTATGAAGAAAAAAATTGATGTGTCTCATCTCACCCCTTTTCAGCGAAAAGTTACGTTAGAAAACGCAACGGAACCACCCTTTGAAAACGAGTATTGGGATCATTTTGAAAAAGGCATTTATGTTGATATCATCACAGGAAAACCGTTGTTCACATCTGAAGATAAATTTGATTCTCATTGTGGTTGGCCAAGTTTTTCTAAACCGATACACGAAGAGGTTATTTTGGAGCACTCCGATTATAGTTACGGTATGATTCGTACCGAAGTTCGTTCCGAAGACTCCGATGCCCACTTAGGGCATGTCTTTGA
>JAURLC010000065.1 GCA_030831415.1 Bacillota bacterium
CGTCCTTTATTACGGTTTGATTATGAGATGTTAACTGAATTTAACGCCTCCATTTTTAAAAATCATATGCATCCGATTGTCACGACAACCGAAGAATTTAAGGAACCGTATACGTTATGGTTTCAACGAAGTGATAATGCCTCCCTTTGGATACAAAAACGTATCGGGATGTATCAAGGTTTCCCTACGTATTACCAAGAAGTCTATGTGTTATATCAAGGGGTTAAGAAATCAAGTTTAGAAAAACTTGCAACCCAAAGTTTATCCCATTTATTTTTGACCTTTTATCCGAATACTACTTTACAAAACGAAAACTTTTATCACCCTCAACTTGCCGATGGTGCCCTCTCCTCTTTACTTCAAGTTGAACACAATAGTCCCCTTCATCACGCGCGAAGTTATCTCTATCAAAGGGAAACGCTTATTGGGATGATCATGCATTATTTACCTGCAGATTATGTGACCTTAATTCGGAGAAATGAACGATGAACTGGTTATCCTATATTCACCTTGACCGACGCAGTAAACATTCCCTTATAACCCAACTTGAACTTGGGCTTATCGCCTTAATGCACGAAGAGTTGGTGCTTCATCCTGGGCAAAAAATTGCCTCCGATGAACTTAGTAAGCAACTCAACTTACCAATTGAGGATGTCCTTGCAGTCTTTCAACGTTTACAAGCCATTGATTACCTTTATCAAAATAAGCGATCATGGTACATTAATGATCACTTTTTTCATCGTTATTATTTTACGCGTCCCTTTGCCATCCACACCTCAACCCACGCTGCCCCTTTCCAAGAAGTCATTCTTGACCAAGGATGGATGGCGTTGCCGAAAGCTTACGCCCGGTTTGTTGCAAACCCTCCCTCCCATGTGTATCACATTCGTGAACATTTTCTCCATAAAGGGATGGGTATTGGTATGAGTGATTCGTATTATTTATTGCCTAAAGCGGATGTTCATCACACCCCTTCTGCATCTACCTTAGCCTCATTAAGTTCCAGCTTTACCTCTTTCGACCGTGAAGTCAATCTTATTCCTCGAACGAAAACACTCACCAAACTCTTAAATCCAAACATGCCAAATCCCTATTTTGTACAAGGACGTTATGGGCTTTATCATCAAGACCAATGCGTCGTATGTGGAACTGTTACGACATTAACGAGTTATTCTTATCGTAATCGTAAAAAACCGTTATCCCTATCGACCTTATTTTAAGTTTATATTGGTCAATATATAAGGTAAAATAACAAGTTATATGTGTGGTTTTTGGATTCGACGATTGTATTTCGTTTAGTCAACTAAATTCTTTTTATTCAAGTTCTTGAAGCATATAATGAGAATATGTCGATCAAGGTAAACCATTTTTCTGCTCTAATGACGTCATTACTTGTCTTAAGTGGATGTAGTTTTCCTAACGTCTTTACGTCTGGTGAGTCATCGATGTCAACAAGCGATATGTCCTCAATAAGTGACATCTCATCCTCGAATACTTCACCGTCGAGTCAAGAAAGTAGTGCACTTGCTACCTATCGAACTTCTCTAACGATAAGCCGTCAAACATGGCCAAGTTTATCGATTTATCCCTCTGAAGAGACAACCGTTTCCTTTCAAGATTTTACCTTTGCGTTTAAAGATGCAGGTAATTACACCGCTAATGTTATTCAAGCCAAACGATCCACATTTTATTTATATAATATCGATCCAATTCCTTTCCTTGATTCGATTGAATTAACGTTACGCGATACGCATGAAGGACATGAACTTTATTTTGGGTCAACTGCACAACCGAGTGAAACCACGTTAGAACCAACCCAAACGAATACGACGTATACCTATACTTTTCCTTCTTCTTATGATCAACCTTATTTCCATCTCATCAACACAGGTGGAGTGATGTACATCGAGTCATTGATCATTTATTTTTGGTCCAATACACCCCCGGAATCGTCCTCAAGTGCTGCAAGTGAAGTCACATCCATGAGTAGTGAAACGACTTCGACCACCTCAGTTACTTCCGCAAGTAACACCACCTCCACAACGCCTTCTTCCTCTACACCTTCCAGTTCCACCTCAAATGTAAGTGTGGTCACCAACGCTCCCAATTATTATCAATCGATCTCCCCTTCCTTAACCGGTGAGGCATTAAAAAATGCTTTGGATACCTTAATCTCAACCAATATCAGTGTCAGTTATGATTGGAGTCGCTTTGAATATGCCGATCAGCATCCGACCATTACGAATCAAGTGTTAACGATTTATCCAAAACTTGGTTACTTAAAATCGGCTCATGTTAATGGCAATGCGGCCGATCATTGGAACCGTGAACATACCTACCCTCAATCGAAAATCGGTGGGGGTGCGTTAAACGATAATCATCATATCTTTGCCGATGATTGGAAAACCAATGGAACCCGTGGTAATAACAAATTTGGCGATGTCGCGAATACCGAAGCCAATCGTGTGCTCGATTCAGCCAATCGCCCTACCAATAATTTCACTTCAGGAGGATATTTTGAACCCAATGATGAAGCTAAAGGGGAAGTAGCAAGAGCGACGCTCTACATGAATACACTATACGGTTATTCATTAGAAAATAATTTCCAAACCGCAGAAATGGCCGTCTTATGGGCACTTCAATATCCCGTCAATGACTGGGCGATGACACGGAACAACCGTGTTTATGATAATCAAAACAATCGTAATCCGTACATCGATCACCCCCAATGGATTTGTGATGTGTATGGAACGACCTCTTCTGCTACCCGTCAGGTGTGTGGACTTTAAAAAAATAATAAATCAGCAAAGTGTGGATAATCGATAAACGGATTCGGATTGCCTTGTCGTGTTTGTAAAATAGCATTGCGAGAGTGTTCAAAGGAAGAAACCGGATCGCTTTCTAGAGCAGCGAGTAAAAAATCTATTTTTCCTAATTGCGCACCTTGAACCATATACACTTGATCCTCTATTGGGGTATTCGATAACGATAAATGATCATACATCATTACCATATAGAGTAAAATACGGGCAACATC
>JAURLC010000066.1 GCA_030831415.1 Bacillota bacterium
AACGTTATCAATCGTAATGTAAGCGTTTTCATTTTTAAATAGGGTTTTTATCTCCTTTTACATCCTTGACAATAAAGGTGTAGAAAGAACCATGATTGGAGGGAACATCATGAAAAAGGTAGCGATCTTCTTAGCAGGACTTGCGGGTATCACCTTGGCAAGTTGTGGTCCACAAGTTACCCAAGCCGGGATTGGTTATGGACTTACCCATGACCATTACGTGGGTGTTGTTGAACTCGTTACGGTAAACGACAAGATCACCGAAATCAGCTTTGATGAATATTTTTTACCATACAACTGGGCAAAAGTATCCGAGACAGATGCAACGACTTACGCCGATGATACCTTAGCTGCTGTGGGAAGTCGCGGTACCAGTTATTATGCGAAATACATTCAAATTGGCGATAAACTTTTAACAGGAACAGTCGTCGGAGCTTCCGGAAGTCAAAAAGTGGAATATGCTACCACTGGTATTGATGCTTTAGAAGCATGGGTTGCCATTGAAGCCAATGCCCAATGGTATGTCGAACAAGTCAAAGCAGAAGCGTTTTATTTAACGACAGCTGCGGGTATTGAGCATCCTAATTTAGTTCGCAGCGATGCAACAAGCAATGTTGCAATGAATAAATCAGGCTCCGGTTATTGGTCAGGCACTAATTATCCTTTAGGTTGGGCAGGCAACATGGAAGCATTAGAAGACTTACTTGTAGGAACCACACTCAATCTTGATCCTACTGAATTTGAAATTAACGAAGAAGGATTTTGGGCTTCAGGTAATTTAGTCACTGGTGCTACCTTGTCCGATTTTGCCGATTATATTGCGGTCGCCTTGCGTGCATATGCAAGTCGCGTAGAGATCACAGAATAAGGCATTTTATCTTTCTATTTGCTTCGAAAAGACCTAGTCTACTAGGTCTTTTTATATTCATTGAAGATAAGGGGGTGGTTTGCTACACTATCTAAGAGGTAAATTATGTTAATTGATGAAATAAAAAAAGCAAAAGTTGACGCGATGAAGCGTCGTGATGAAGCAGCTAAAGGCATTCTTTCTTTACTTTCGGATCGATTTTTAAATCAATCCATTGAAGCAAAAGTCCAAGGAAAAACATTAGGTGATGTCGAAATGGTGGCCATTCTTATGAAAGTAGGCAAAGAACTGGAAGATGAAAAAGCCGTATACGCCTCCAATGGTGCCCTTGACCGTGTTGCCAACATTGAAGCCCAATTAGCGGTGGTTCAAAACTTTTTACCGAAACTCCTCTCTGAAGAAGAAGTCCGTGCAGAAATTTCCAAACTCACTGATCAATCTTTACCGTTCATCATGAAACACTTTAAAGCGAATTTTTCCGGAAAAGTGGACATGGGACTTGTCAACAAAGTCGCAAAGTCTTTATAATACTTAAGCGACTCCTTAGGGGTGTAGTTGAATGGCACAACTACGGTCTCCAAAACCGTCGATGGGGGTTCGATTCCCTCCACCCCTGCCATTGTTAAGATCAAAAGACTAGTGCAAGCTAGTCTTTTTTTTATTCTTAACTTCACGTATGCTTATCATATGCATTACTTCGGCATCTTTAAGGATACTCAATTCCCTTTTCGTGGATTTACCCACTCTCGCAACATCGTTCGAGGTCTAATTCAACGGGAGGACGGCCGCTTTATTTTCACCTACATATTTCATGAGGATCGATTTGGCTTACGTGATTACCTAGAAACCCCGGGTGGAGGAGTAGAAACGGGTGAATCCTTAGAAGTCGCCTTAATGCGTGAAATTCAAGAGGAATGCGGCTTAACGATTCACACCATTCAACCTTTAGGCATTGTTGAAGATGCGTATAATCTCATTCAACGGCACAATATCAATCATTATTTCTATGCAAAAATGAGCGGAATGGTTGAGAAAAAGTGGACTGAAGGTGAACAACGATTGATTAAAGACATACCATGGTTAATGTTAGAAGAGGCAATTGCGCGTTATGAAGCCTTACCAGACAAGGGCATTGCCTTTTTAATCAAACAACGCGAATTACAAGTTCTTTATTATTTACGACAACAATTACCAAAACTCGTGTAATTTCGTGTTTCATTCTTTACATTATCAATGCTTTTAAGTAAGATAAATTAGCACCTTCGATGGCGATCGTGGTGAAGTGGTTAACACATCTGGCTGTGAACCAGACATTCGTGGGTTCGATCCCCATCGGTCGCCCCAATTTGCAATTAAGGTTTGAGGCAACTCAAACCTTTTTCTTTGGTTATAACGTGTATAATAAGGGAGATTTCACGATGGATAACCAACGAAAAAAAACACCTCCTTCCACATCTTGGCAAGATGTTGCCTCTTGGTATGATGATTATGTCGGTCAAGACGGAAGCGACTTCCATCAACAGGTCATTCTTCCTGGCATTGCACGTTTGTTAAACATTCCCAAAGATACAACCTACGCATATTCTTTATTAGATTTAGCATGTGGACAAGGCGTTTTACAACGGTATTTTGATCAATCGAATATAGCTCATGTCGGTATCGATATTTCCCACGATCTTATCCAACTCGCTAAACAACGGGATACGACCAAGAAAGTTCGCTATATTCATGGCAGTGCGACCAAACTTCTTCAAGAGGATGGTATGCCTGCTTATGATTTAAAGCCCCACTCTTTCGATGCCGTGACCATCGTTCTTGCAATTCAAAACATCACCCCATTATCGGCGGTATGGCAAGGAGTCAAACACCTTCTTAAACCCAATGGCAAGCTCATTGTTGTAATGATGCATCCTTCCTTTCGTGTTCCTCGAAGTGCTTCATGGCAATGGAATGATCAACACCATCGACAAGAACGTATCGTTTGGACTTATTTGACCTCCCATGAAATTGATATTACAACCAATCCTGGAAAAGGGTCTAAAGGAACTAAAACGATTCATTTTCATCGTCCCTTGCAAGCGTACATCAATACCTTAGGAAACGCAGGGTTACTCATTGATCATATCGATGAATGGGTTAGTCACGTTCCCGAGCAAACGGGCATCAAATCCGAAGCGATGATGAAGGCAAAAAAAGAATTTCCGATGTTTATGGCGATTCGGGCGATAAACAAAGAATAAATCGTAGGTTTTCATCGTATTCACCTCCTATTTTTGGTATAGTGAAGCAATGAAATCAACAAAACGGCCGCAATCATTAGGGGAAGAAATAGCGAACGCAATTTCCCACGGTATTGGGGCAATTTTTGGAATTGTAGCCCTCATTTTATTTTTAATGGCAGCGAATACATGGCAAGAGTATGTTGCAGGATCGATTTTTGGGTTTGCGATTTTCTTTTTATTTATTTCATCCACGTTGTATCACTCTTTTCCTGCCAGTCTAGAAGTGAAACGTCTCTTCAAACGCTTTGATCATATTGCCATCTATGTTCTCATTGGGGCAAGTTTTGCTCCGCTTTTACTACTTGTTGCCTCGCAACCCTTTGGTCTTATTTTCTTTATTGTCCAATGGATTATTATTCTTATTGGTATTATTTTTAAAGCCATTTTTATCGATCGCTTACAAGTTTTACATGTCGTGATGTTTTTACTCTTAGGGTGGTCTGCCTTGTTTATCATGGGTGAGTTTGCTCGACTTGAAACAACGGCATTAATCTTAACGGTCGCCGGCGGAATTACGTATTCTCTAGGCGTTATTTTTTATGCGAGTAGTCGGAAGTTTCCTTACGCACATTTTGTTTGGCATTTATTTGTATTAGGTGGTGTAATTCTTCATTTTATCGCCAATTATGGATTTATTTTTTTAGCCTAACCCCTTGAAACTCTAAAAATTAGGTATACAATGCTATCTCGGTATTACTCGATGATTTCACAAATTTTGCCCGAAAATGATTACAATCTAGTCTTAGGATTAGCCGTCTTACTTTTGACTGGCTTAGCATTTGGCAAGATATCGAAAAATTTTCATATTCCGAATGTAACGGGATATTTACTTGGTGGTTTTCTTGTTGGCCCGGGATTTTTTAGTTTATTTTTCCCTTCATATCAAGGCATTGTGTCAGTAGATTATGTCGAATCCTTAAAAATTATTGCCGATATTGAATTGGCGTTTATCGCGTTTACAGTGGGTACTGAATTTCGCTTTGAGTATTTAAAGCGGTTAGGGGCAGCCCCTGTCATTATTGCTATTTTAGAATCGTTGTTCGCTGTGATCTTTATTACACTCGGATTAGTGATGTTTGGTTTTCCTCTCTATATTGCACTTGCTTTTGGTGCGGTTGGCGGGGCAACTGCGCCTGCAGCGACGGTGATGGTCATTCGCCAATACAAAGCCAAAGGTCCGTTAACAGAAATGATATATTCTGTCGTCGCATTGGATGATGCAAGTGGACTTATTTTCTTTGGACTAGCGACAGCGATTATTCATGTGCTGATTGGTCAAGATGTTCAGCCGTTATGGGTTGTCATCCTTTTACCGATTTTAGAGATCGTAGCGGCACTTGCCTCAGGTTTACTCTTTGGGGCTATTTTAGTGGCTTTAACCAATTGGTTTACTGGACGAGGCAATCGCATTTCGATTGTGATTGCCATCCTATTTATCATGATTGCGTTATCTCGTTTTATCACGCATACGTATGCATTTGAGTTGAGTAGTTTGCTCATGGCGATGTTTGCAGGTGCTTACTTTACGAATCGATCCAAACATGTCGAAACGATCATGCCCCTTGTTGAACGTATTACGCCCCCTTTGATTATTTTATTTTTTGTGCTTTCGGGTGCAGATATTCAACTTCAAGCATTCTCCCTTACAGCTCTGGCAATCCTTATCATTTATTTAGTCTTTCGGGTGGGTGGAAAACTTGCAGGGACGTATGTGGGAGCAAGAATGACGCCCGTTGATCCAAAAATTAAAAAATATTTAGGCTTTGGATTACTCCCTCAGGGTGGAATTGCCCTAGGGCTATCAATTTTAATGCTCGATATTTTACCACCTGATATAGGCTTATTGTATGATGGTCAAATGTTACGCGTAGTTGTCATTGCTGCAGTGTTTGTTTCAGAATTCTTTGGACCTATTTTATTGAAAATTGCACTTTTAAAATCCAAAGAAGCAACGATAACAAAATAACGTACAATAAAGGAGAGGAACCTATGAAAAAACTCTTAGTGTTTGTGCTTAGTGATGTTGAAAAACTTCAACCGTTACTCAAGAAGTTTAAAGATCATGATATTCCAGGGGCGACGATTTTTGATTCCACCGGCATGGGACGAGAACTGGCTGATCATGATGAGTTTTCCCTTTTTGGCTCGATGCGTAACTTAATTAATCACAATAATCAACATACCAAAACGTTATTACTAGTGGTAGAAGAAACCCAAATTGAGGCGATTACTAAAGACATTGAAGACGTCGTCGGATCGTTAGATCAACCCGACTCGGGTATTTTATTTGCCCTCCCCATCGAATGGGTCAAGGGTCTTAAACGTTTGAAGTAAGACGCGGAGAATAATAGGTAAAAAAGTCGAGTAACGCTTCGTTATGGTAGGGTTTTAACGCATCACGAAGTTCACTAGAATTCGTGTGAACCGCTAATTCAATCGTGGTTAAATCCAAATCGGTGTAGGCTAAGGGACGACTGCCATCAAAGAAGGTGCGCGTGACGAATCGTGTATAAGGAGTTTGGGAGTCATTGGGATCTTCTCTTGTTGTATCATTGTAGACTACGAGCATATCGAGAATGATGGAAGGATCTTCATCAATCGTTTGACCATTTGTTTCCACGATTAAGAAGCTGGGGACAAACCCAGTGGCATACCCAAACGTCGTATTGAGGGTATCGTTTAAGCCATAGTTTGTTTTAAACTCTTCCCATCCAGGCGTGTTATTCCCTGTGGTTGCTTCTTGTCCGGTAATGCGAGGAACACGAATGCCATTACGCATAACATCTAAGCCATAAATAATGGGTACGTTTTCGGTTTCCAGCAAGTAAGGAACTAAAAACGTATCAAAGGCATAAGCACAATCGGGACAATCATTACGACCAATATATAGCATCAATGTTTCTCCGGAAGTTTCAAACAGCGCATCAAAGTTTGCTTTAGATAGGAATTTCATGCGAGGAAGGTTAATGCGTTCATCCAACCATTCCTTGAGTAAATCGAGATCATAAAATAACGCATTTTCAGAAGAAGTTCGTGTATTGTAGGCACGATAATGCACGAGTGTACCTTCTGCAAAGATCGTAACAATAGGGGCGTTTCCAGAGGTTAATGGGATGCTGAATTTTTCATCTTGGTACAGTAAGGCGGTGTAATCAAGGTAATACACGGGGACTTGTGTTTGTTCAATCCATTCTTCCATCACAGGAAGCAAATCGAGTGTGCAGCCACACGTTGAATTTCCAATCACCATAAGGAAGGTTTCAAGACTATCAATTTTCACAACGAGGTCGTTATAACTACTCAAGGTAATCAATTGATTATTTTCAGTTAATATTTCATCGGAAAAAGGTAAATTAATTTTCGAAGTTGTGCTCGGTGCACAGCTTGCAAGTAAAATCGTTAATATAGGTATAAAAAGGGCTTTTTTCTTCATGAATTTTCCTCGTTAATTCATTATAATAGATTTTCAAAATTCTGTTGTAAAAAAAACTTTACTTTATTGAGTTTTTTTTATTGACTATTGGGGGTGTTGACCTTATATTTTTTTCAGGCATTAATGGTTGTGAAAGCCTGCTTAGGTTTTCGTAGGTCGTTGATGCCTCTTTACTTTTTTAAAGGGAGAATGGCATGACAAAAGAGCACGTAATTGAATTAATGCAAGTCAGCAAACAATTTGACGGTAAATATGCAGTCGAAAATTTTAATCTTGCGATTCAAAAAGGTGAATTTGTTACGTTTCTTGGACCCTCTGGATGTGGTAAGACGACGACCCTTCGTATGATTGCAGGATTTGAAATGCCAGATTCAGGCAAAATCATGCTTGATGGACAAGATATTGGTCAACTCCCTCCATATAAACGTCCTGTGAATACAGTGTTTCAACGGTACGCATTATTTCCTCATCTGAATGTATTTGACAACGTTGCCTTTGGGTTACGCTTAAATAAAGTTCACATTAAGAAAAAAGGCCCCGATGGAAAAGAAATTGAAGAATTTCGTAAATATACCGAAGAAGAAGTGTTCGCAAAAGTTAATAAAGCTATTAAAATAGTCGATTTAGATGAATTTGAAAAACGCAATGTCACCACCCTTTCAGGGGGACAACAACAACGCGTTGCGATTGCTCGCGCCATCGTAAATGAACCGAAAATTCTTTTACTTGATGAACCGCTTGGCGCGCTTGATTTAAAAATGCGAAAAGAAATGCAACTCGAATTGAAAGCGATGCATCGTAAACTTGGCATCACGTTTATTTACGTAACCCATGATCAAGAAGAAGCACTTACGATGTCCGATACGATTGTTGTCATGAAAGATGGGTTGATTCAACAAGTAGGAACACCTACCGATATTTATAACAATCCAATTAACGCATTCGTCGCCAATTTTATTGGAGAATCGAATCTTTTCAATGCGATTAGTATGGGACCTAATACGATTAAGTTTTTGAATCAAACCTATGAAGTACCCCACTCGTTTCCTGAACAAGAAAAAGTGGATGTGGTGTTACGTCCGGAAGATATCGAGATTAAACCAAGTCATGAAACACCCTTAAAAGCTGTGATCCTCGATCGTATTTTCAAAGGGGTTCATTATGAATACAGTGTCATGGTAGGAAAAAACGAATTGATTGTTCAAGATACCAAATTATTTGAATTAAACGTCGAAGTCTCTTTATATATTGATCCCACCTTAATTCACATTATGAAAAAAGAACGGGTCATCAATACGTATAAAGACATCCCACTCAATGATAAAAACCAACTCGTTTTTGATGATGGCTTGATCGATGTCAATATCGCGCAATTACTGGATGGGAGCAAAGTGAGTATAGAAGGATTTTTACTCTCGTCAAAAAACATTAAATACGATTTAAAAAATTTAAAAGTTTCCGTGGAAATCCCCTTTCATGCTATCGAACTTTTTGGTGATCCAGATATGGGTCAACTCGTAGGGTTTGTCGTGCAATCCTATTATCAAGGGGATCATTATCAACTCGTTTTACGAACCGAAAGTGAAGAAGATTTCATCGTCGATAGTGAATACGCCTATGATATTGGAACCAAACTTGGCTTAAAGGTTGATACGAGTAAAATCAAAATTAAAGCCAAAGGTGATTTAAACGAATATGAAGTTTAACTTCCAACGGAAATATTTATCGTTTCCGTATGTGGTGTTTCTTTTAGGGTTCATCGTCTTACCACTCATCATTATTTTTTACTACGCGTTTACCAATCGCGATGGGGAAATCTCACTCGATGCCGCCTCCTTATTTTTCAATAATCCTCAACGCGTTGCGATTTTATTTAATTCGATTGGGTATGCCTTGATGAATACGGTGATTACCTTGCTCATTGGGTATCCGATAGCGATGATTTTAGCGAACAAAAAATATAATAAAAACACCGTCATCGTCCTAATGTTTGTGATGCCGATGTGGATTAACTTTGTCATCCGGACGTGGGCAACTAAGGATTTATTGTTTTGGTTAGGCATCACTGCACCTCCGAATCCAAATTTTGGATTGGCGGTGACCATTGGTCTTATTTATAATTTTTTACCCTTCGTGATTTTACCCTTATACACCACGATGTTAAAAATGGATAAATCGCAAATTGAAGCGTCACAAGATTTAGGGGCTCGGCCTCATCAAACCTTCTTTAAAGTGATCATTCCGATGACCATGCCAGGGATTATTTCAGCGGCAACCATGGTGTTTATGCCAACGATTTCCTCTCAAGTCATTCCCACGATCCTTTCTGAACGTAAAATCATTTTATTTGGTGAAGCAATTTACGATGCTTATTTTCGCAGTGGTACGCCTGATGCGATTAATATTGGTTCGTTTATGTCACTCGTCATGCTCGTCTTTATTGTCTTATCTCTCTTTTTAACAAAAATCTTTTCCAAAAAAGAACAAGCGGCGAGGAGTTCGTTATGGTAAAGAAAATAGCGGCCTTAACCTACGTTTGGCTTGTGTTATTTTTAATGTATTTACCGATTTTTTTACTCATCGTTTTTTCCTTTATTGATACACGCGTAGTTGGTGTCATTGGTAACAATGACACGTTCACTTTTGATTTATATCGTCGTTTATTTATTAATGAGCGTGCGATGAGCGCAGTATTTAATACGTTTTTAGTGGCGATTGTTTCGAGTGTGATTTCCACGCTTTTAGGAACGTTAGGTGCAATTGGTATTTTTTACATGAAACCCAAAGCCAAAGGCGTGTTGGAAACGTTTACCCAAATTCCGGTGATTAACGCTGAAATTGTTATGGCGCTTTCCTTAGCCGTATTACTTGTCTTCTTTGGCATTGATGTTGGGTTTGCCACACTCGTGTTAGGCCATGTGGTGTTAACCGTCGCCTTTGTGTATTTATCGGTTAAACCGAAACTTCAACAAATGGACCCTTCGATGTATGAAGCAGCGCTTGATTTAGGGGCGACCCCGATGAAAGCCTTAACCAAGGTTATTCTTCCTGAAATATTCCCCGGGATTGTTGCCGGATTTGTTTTAGCGTTTACTTTATCGTTGGATGATTTTATTATTACCTCGTTTCTTCGCCCTGCTTCGGGCTTTGAAACGTTATCGACGTATGTTGAAGCCCAATTGCGCGTGGGCATCCCTCGGGAAATCCGCGCACTCACTACCCTTATTTTCTTATTTGCCGTTGGCATTTTGATTGTTAATTTTGTGCTAACAGGAAAAGGTGATAAGAAGAAATTAGCTAGTATCGCTCATCGTTAACATAGAAAAGGAGGAATGATACATGAAACAATTCTATTTCTTAACGAGCGCCGTCGTCTCTGCCGCCCTTTTAGCCGGGTGTGGTCCTCAAGCTGATGTCACTTTAAAGGTGTACAACTGGGGAGGTTACATTTACGAACGCGATCCTGAAATCGCGGGTGACAAGGATTTAGTCGATCAATTCGAAGACTGGTATGAAGAAACGTATGGAGTTTCGGTCAATGTCCAATACACCACGTATGGTACTAATGAAGAAATGTATACCAATGTCGTTGAACTCGGACGTGACTATGACATTTTTGCTCCCTCTGATTTTATGATTCAACGTTTGATGCGTGAAGGATGGCTTCGTCCATTTGACACGAATGAAGACGGTAGTAAAAAATATTTAACGAACTATGAAACCTTTGTTTCTCCTTACTTACAAGAAATTTATGAAGGCTTGGAAGTACCTAATGTCGGAACCGTTGCCGATTTTGCAGCCGGTTACATGTGGGGAACCGTTGGTTTAGTCTATAACCCTGAAGAAGTGGTCGAAGCCGATATGTCATCATGGCAAGCCTTGTATGACACTGAATATAAAGATCGAGGCATGATAAAGGATTCCGTTCGCGAAGTCCTTATGACTTCCATCATGGATGTGTACAAAGATGACTTTGATACCGCACGTGAAGCGTATGAGCTTGGCTTAACGACTGCAGAA